>JAFKFF010000056.1 GCA_017307315.1 Alphaproteobacteria bacterium | reverse complement strand
GCGAAGAGCGGAGGGGGAGTTAAAGTATAAAAGCCAGATCGGTGTCGCCGGTCTTTTCGCCCGCCGCCGTCAGCATGGCGTGAACCTGGCCGCGATGGTGGGTCTGGTGGTTGAAGAAATGCGCCACCAGCAGGCTCTTGGGTTTTCGCATTTCCCTTCCCAGCGCGCCGCTGTGCCAGGCGAGTTCGCCCTTCAGCCATTCGGGGTCGAGCCGTCCCGCCCACGCCGAAATGCGGCGGTCGGCCTCGGCGCGGGCGTCGCGCAGCGCGAAGAAGTCCTGTTGCAGGCCGCCGCTCTCCTTGATCCCGGCGGGCTGCTTCTCCCAGCCGTCGAAGCGGCTCATCCACATCGTGTCGCCCCACAGGATGTGATTGAGCGTGCCGTGGATCGAGCCCCAGAAGGCGCCGCGATCTTTGCGGCGCTCCTCGTCGGACAGCCGCGCCGCGGCGTCATAGACGCGCCGGTTCATCTCGGCATTGTAGGCCGCCATGGTGCGCACATAGTCGGGCGTGATCATGGGATCGCTCGCGAAAGAACCTCGGATCAATTTCGCCCCGGTCGACGCCGTGCACAAGCCGCCGTCTGCGAATGGCCGATATTCCCCTACCGCCAGCAGGTCAGACCGGCTCCAGCCACCCTCGATAATGCACCACCGTTCCGATCAGGGGCATGACAATCGGCACATCGAAATGAAACCGGCCTTGCCGCTCGAATTCGCGGGCATCGGAGCGAGGCGCCATTGCCAACGGCAGGCGTAGTCCCAAGAACGACCAACCGCGCATGTCCATGCGCAGCCCTTCGGCCGTTCGCGACAATTCGAAGAAAAAGCGCAGCGGTCCGAATTTTTCGACCAACCGATTGCCCGACTGACTGAGCCGGCTGGAAAAACACTGCCCACCGAAATTACGGGTCCAGGTTTCGCCGCCATCCCGTTCGCGAAACCAGACGTGCAGCGCATGTTTTCCTGGCGGCGGAAACCGCATCATCCGGGCGACGATCCTTCCCAGCCCGTTGGATGCGCCGAATACCTCGGCCTCTCCGGCTGCGCCTCCATCGCGAAAAATATCGTGCATGGCCCGCAACGAAGGCGGCAGCGCGTCATAATCGCCGCCCATGATGCGCCGGTAGAGCGAGGGCGCCGCGTTCACCTCCTCCACATGGTGCTTTATCGCCAGCCCGGCGAAAGCCGGTTCGTATTCGAGCAGGCCCAGCGCCAGACCGGCGTCGCGCGCGCCGGGCGGCTCCTTCCCGGCCAGAATGCGCGCCGCCAAAACAGGGATGGCGAGAGTGGGGATTTCCGGCCCGTCACCCCCATCCGCGATCAGGGTCCAGCGCCGTTCGATGCGCGCCGCGGCGCGATCCCCGAACAGCCGGACCATCATCGCAGACCGGTCGCTGCCCAGCTTGCGCGTGAGATTTTGCATCGGCAGCAGCCAATGCGAGAAACGCGACAAGCCGGCGACGAGGCCCCAGCGCACCGGCCAGACCATCGCCCACAAAAAGCGGTTCTGCCAGCCCAGCTCCGTGCCGGCGCGGAAAACGACCGCCGGCCTGCCCATCAAGCGATCCGGCAGAAGCGCCAGATCCGGTACATCGGCGATGGCGGCCAGCCGTCCCGTGATCGGCTTTGTGCCCGGCATGGCGAAATCCAGCCGCTCCAATTCCTGCCAGCCCCTCGTTTCGGCGATCCGGCCGCCGCGGAAAAGCCTGACAGGCTGTCCCACCTGGCCGAGGATGGAGGCCGCCACTGCGGGCCCGGCCGTTGCCCGGTTCGAAGCGCTGATCGCCATCTCCACCGCCCGGACGCGGTCCAGCCCATCCGCCAAATGGCGTACCACCGCGCCGGACAGGGCCGGAACGCTGGATGCACCGGCGATAACCGCGACGCCCGCCGCTCTCGCCGCATCGTTCAGAACGGAAATACCGCAGACAAAATCGCGCCCGTCAGCGATATCGCAATAAGGAATGCGAGCGGCGATGCAGGCGCGGGGCACGGCATAATCCATTGCCTGAAAGGGCCCCGAAGCATCCACCACCAAATCCGGCTTTTCCGAGACCAGCGCCGCGGCGATATCGGCGCGATCCAGCGGCAAGGGAACGAGCGCCGGATCGCGCGCGCAGAAAGCCCGAGCCTTGTCCATGGAACGGCCCACCACCAGCACGCGATAACCGGCCGCCGCCAGGCGCCGGGAAATTCGCGCTCCGAAACCGCCATATCCGCCCAGCACCAGGATGCTGTTCACAACATGCGATCCGCATGATCCGGTGCCGGCAGCCAGCAGGTGTCGCGCTTGCCGAACAGGCGATACCGGTTGCGCGCGATCAGGCGATAAAGCCCGTCCCGCAGGAAACGGGGCACAAACCGCAAGATGCTCAGGACACGCCACGGCCAGCCCAGGCCGGACCAGATCGCCAGCACCGCATCGCTGTTGCGCAAAGCGATATCGCCGGTCACGACGATGAAGGTTTCAGGATTGGTGGGATCGATGCCGAAGCGCCGGTAAAGTGCGCTGCCCGCCGCGCCCTGCATCGAGGCCAGCCGGAAATACGCGCGCCGGTCATACCGCAGAATGAATTGCGCATTGGCCGAACACAAAATGCATTCGGCGTCGAAAACAATGATGGGCCCCGCAGCATACATTCCCGGCATCCGCGTCCGCCGATGTCGGGCGGCGCGCTAGTCGTACCTTTTCACGGGATAAGGCCGATTGTCGATATAAAAGCCGTCCCTGTTCGGCATCCGCACCTTGGGCAGCGACTTGGCGTCCATCACCTCGGTCGGCTTGATGACATGGCCTTCCGCCAGGATGTAGGCGACCAGCGCATAGACCTCGTCCGGCTTCAAGGAACCGGGCGCGGTATAGGGCATGGCGCGGGTGATGTAATCGAACAAGGTGGTGGCGTAGGGCCAGTAGCTCTCCACCGTCTGCTTGAAATGGGTGGTGTTGAGGGTGCCGCGTCCGCCCACCAGCGCGGGCGCCCCGCCTTGCGGCAGATTGGGATCGCGGATGCCTTCCAGCTTCAGCCCATGGCAGGAGGCGCATTGCTCGCCATAGATCTGTTCGCCCTGCTTGTAGGTGCCGCTGCCCGCGGGCAAGCCCGCCCCGTCGGGACGCACATCCTTGTCCCACGCCCGAATGTCGGCCTCGCTGGCGGGCGAACCAAACGGATAGGCCGCGCCGCCGGGATAACCCACCTGCTGCGCCCACACCGTGACGGGCAACGCGGCCAGAACCGCCGCGCCCAGAAATGCGCCTTTAAGCTTGAAGGACATTGCTCACGCTCCCGTCGGCCAGCACCTTCCAGCTCTGGATGCCGTTGTAATGATAAGTGGGGCCTACGCCCTCGTTGCGGGTGAGGAACGCCTTGGTCGGCTGGACATAGCCGGTCTGGTCGGTGGCGCGACTTTCCAGCACCGCTTCGCCGCCGTCCCAATGCCAGGGGAAGCGGAAGCGCACATGCGCCTTGGGCAGCACCGGCTCCTGCAGCGAGGCGAGGCCCCAGCTCTTGCCGCCATCGGTGGAGACTTCCACCCGCTCGATCGGCGCGCGGCCCGACCAGGCCAGGCCCGAGATCTCATAAAAGCCTTTGCCCGGCAGGCGCATGTCGCCCGACGGAAACGTGATCACGGACTTGGCTTCCATCACCCAGCTGAACTGGCGCGCCTTGCCGGTCGTCGTCATCAGGTCGGTATATTTCGACGTCTCTTCCCGCGTCATGAACGGCTTGTCGCCGATCTTCAGGCGCCTGAGCCATTTGACGTTGATGTTGCCCTCCCAGCCGGGAAGGATCAGCCGCATCGGATAACCGTTTTCGGGCCTTATCGCTTCGCCGTTCTGGGCATAGGCGACGATGGCGTCGTCCAGCATCTTGTCGATAGGCACGCTGCGCGACAGCATCGCGCCGTCCGACCCTTCCGCCAGCACCCAGGCCGCGCCATCCTTCACCCCCACCTGCGCCAGGAGCGTGGACAGCCGCACGCCGGTCCATTCCGAGGTGGAGGTGAGGCCGTGCGCCTCCTGCACCGTCTTCTGGTTGGCGCTGCGCGAAGCGGCGTTGGAATTGCCGGAGCATTCCACGAAGAGGATGCGCGAGGTGGACGGAAAGCGCTTCAAATCCTCCACCGAATATTTCATCGGCTTGTCCACCATGCCGTGAATGACGAGGCGATGCTGGGCGGGATCGATGGTGGGCACGCCGTTGTGGTGGCGCTCGAAATGAAGGCGCGAGGGCGTGATGATGCCAACGCCCGCCTGCAGCGGGGTGAGGCTGGAGGTGCCGCCGAAGGACGCAAGGCGCTTCACGGTTTCGAACGAGGCGCGCTGGCCGTAATCGCTTTTGGCGATTTCGCCCGGCACGCTCCAGGGCCCCTCGCCCGCGGCATCCTGGCCAAACGCCTTCACCGGCACGATGGCGGCGGCGGCAGTCAGCAAGCCGCTGCCGCGCAGGAAGGCGCGGCGGCTGGCGGTTCCCATCTTTCCTTGCGGGAACATCCCGTCCTTGCAATCGCAGTCGCTTTGCAGCGCCTGTTCGATCTCGGTTTCGGTCACGGCCTCGCCGATGGCGGGATGGTCCATGGATCGTCTCCCCTCCTAAGCGCAATCCGAAAAATGCGAAGCGGTTTTCGGATTGCGCGGCAAACAAAAATTCCGGCGTCGTGAAGCGCGCCGTTTCGCGGGAGACATTAGACGATGATCGCGCCGCCTTCACCCTTCCAATGCGCGCGGTTCCGCCATCGCCGCACGCCCATAAACAAAGGCTCAAACGCGATTTCGTGATATCCAAATGGTCATATCGCGTGTCAACAGGCGCGAAGGCTCACCGATCCAGGTAATAGGTCAAGGTCACCACCACCCGCACCTTCTTGTCGATGCTGCTGGCCTGGGGCGGGACATAGCCGCCCTCCCCGCCCGTCCCTTGCGCGGCGCTGTCGCGCGAGCCGATGGAGAAGAAGCCTTGGGTCGCCGACTGGATCGAGCCCACCCGGCTGTCGGCATCGTTGGCGAATTGCTGGGCGGCGTCGCGCGCATTCTTGGTGGCGTCGCGCAGCATCGCCGCCTTGATGTCGTTCAGCCTGGTGAACTGGAAATCGACATTGTTGCCGGTGAGCACGATGCCCTGGCGGATCAGATCGTTGAGGGCGCGCTGGGTGGTCTCCACCCGCTCCACGGCGGTGGAACGCACCGAGATGGTGTTGCGCAGGATGTAGCGCTTGTCGGCGGGGATGTTGTTGGTGCGGTACTGGTTGGCGAGAAGATCCTCCAGCTGCACGCTGCCGGGCTTGATCTCGGCCCTGGGAAAGCCCTTCTGCACCAGGAAATCGGTCAGGGTCTTTTCATTCTCGCTGGAGCGGGCATAGAGCTGGGCGAGATCGCCGCCGGTGAGCGCATAGCTGAACTGCCACAGCGCCAAATCGGCCTTCACGTCGCGCTCGGCGAAGCCCTTCACCGTCACGGTGTTGGAGGCGGCGCGGCCTTTGTAGAGCGTCTCGCTGACGAAATAACCCGCGACGGAAAGGCCGATGGCGACCAGGAGCCCCAGCAGGGCGGCGGCGGGCAGACGGTTCTTCTCTTCCATGGGGCGCCTTCTCTTCGACGGAAACATGGTGGCCGAAAATTGCGGCGGCTTCGCGTCCGGACAAAGACGCCTGTGGGACGACCGTCAGCGCTGCGCCTTCACGTCCGCGGGCGAAACCTTGTCCTTGTACGCGTTGCCGAAATGGGTGCGGATGTAATTGACCACATCGGCCACCTGCTGGTCGTTCAGGAGATTGCCGAAGGACGGCATCGCCTTCTGGCCATGCGTGATCACCGCCACCGGATAGCCCGCCACCTCCAGCTTGGCGTTCTTGGCCAGCGCCGGATACGTGCCCGCGCCCACCGCGCCCTGCGCGTTCGGCATGTGGCAGCCCTGGCAGACATTGGTGAAGATCGCCTGCCCGCCCTGGAAGCTGTAGGGCCCGCCGCCCCGGTTCATCGCGCCCGCGCCCATGTCCTGCGCCCCATCGGCGATGGCCGCCGACGACACGCACAATCCCAGAACCACTGCCCCCGCCATCAGACCGAATTTCATTGCCATCCCCTTTTTGATCTTTGTCGCTTGCCTCACCCTTCGACAGGCTCAGGGTGAGGATCGTAGAAACAAATCCGCGCGCAGTATTTTGATCGCTGGCCAGGAGCGTCGCGCGGAGCAGGCGTATAGCCCGTGAGCACGCGCGACGCCGCCAGCGGCCAAAAGACAAGCGCCCTTCATTAAGCGCTCATAACCCGCGCATGCAGCCGTTTCATCGCGTCCGTCGCCGACGTGACGGCCCCTTCCTGCCACGCCGGCAGGCGCGAGATATGTTCGCCCGCCAGCACGATGCGCCCGTCCAGCGCGCAGGCATTGTTGTAATGCTGCTCGCGCGCCGCTTCGGTCCATTGGCCGGAGCAGCCCAGGGTCCAGGGCACGCGATGCCAGGCCACCGCCACGCCGCATTCGAAATTCTTCTTGTACTGGCCGGGATGGACCTTCTCGCCATACTCCACGGCATCCTTGATGCGCTGCTCCGGCGGCTTGGACGAGGCCACGAAGGCGCCCGCGCCCATCAGATAGGTGCCGAGCAAGACGCCCTTTCCCTTGGAGAAATAATCCCACATCGGGTAGCCGATCATGGCGTTGGGCTGGTTGGTGTAGGTGAGCCCGCCATAGATGCGGTCGTCCTCCTCCCAGAAGCGGCGCTTCATCTGCAGCCCCACCTTCAGCCCCGCGCCATAGGGAATGGCGTTGATCGCCGCCTTCATCTTGCCCGACACGTTCATCGGGATCTGCGACAGGACCGAGGCGGGAATGGTGCAGATGCACCAGTCGGCGGTGGCCTTTCGCGGCGCGCCGCCCTTCTGGGAATCGATATAGGTCGCGGTGACGCCCTTCCCGTCCTGGTGAATGTCGATCACCTTGGCGTTGTAGGTGATGAGATTGCCCAGCGCCTTGCCGAAGGCCTTGCCGATCTGGCCCATGCCGCCCTTGGGCTGGAAGATCGCGGTCTGGTATTCGTAATCGTGGCCCCAGCCGATGGCGCGCCACATATACGACCGCAGCAGGTCGGGGAATTTGCCCGGCTCCGAATAGGTCGGCAGCGAATTCAGCCCGCCGCCTTCGGCCACCACGGGCCCGCGCCGGTTCGAGGTCTGGCGGCTCTTCACATATTTCATGTCCTTGTCGAGCGCGCCCCAGGCCCGCAAGGCTTCCAGCAGGATCGCCTGATCCTCTTTCGTCACCGCATCGTCCAGCGCCTTCTGCCTGGTCGATTTGGCGAGCAGCTCGGCGACATGGCCGTGGAAGTCCGCCTGCACTTCGCGGAAACGCTTGGGCTTGCCGCCATAGGCGTTGGTGTTGTGGACATAGGCGTTGTAGTTGACCTGGATGAAGGGCTCGAGCCCGACGCCCAGCTTGTTGGCGTAATGCAGGATGCCGTAATGATGGTGCGGCAGACGCCAGGGGCCGGGATTGATGTACTGGCCCGGATCGAACTGCACATGCTGGGTGAAGCCGCCCAGTTCGGTATAGGTGTCGCCGCCATAGAGCGACCAGTTCCGCCCGCCGGGGCGGCCGTTATATTCCAGCACCGTCACTTTATATCCGGCATCGCGCATCTCCATCGCCGCGACCATGCCCGCTATCCCGGCGCCCAGGATCAGCACCGAGGCGCCGGGGCGCACCTTCCCCAGATTGGGTGGGCCGGAATAGCCGCTTTCCTGCGCGAAGCCCATTTCGGTCATCGCGTTTTACTTGGTGGTCGATCCCGCCACCGTGCCGATCATGTGCA
>JAFKFF010000055.1 GCA_017307315.1 Alphaproteobacteria bacterium | reverse complement strand
TGGCCGGTCCGGGTGGTGATCGGCCCGGGACAGGACATGCTTTACGCCCAGGCGGCCGGACACGGCGCCCCTGCTCCGGTTGCCGGCGGCGCCCGGCGCCAGGATTCCGTGCGGCTGGGACTGGAAGCGCTGGCCGCCGACGCGCCCGACTATGTGCTGATCCATGACGCGGCACGGCCGCTGGTTTCGCGCGCCGTCATCGAACGGGTGATCGCCGCGCTGGAAAGGGGCGCGGCCGGGGCCGTGCCGATGCTGGCGGTGGCCGATACGCTTCGCCGCCAGGAGGTGGGCCGCTGGGTCACCGTGCCGCGCGAAGGGTTGCAGCGCGCGCAAACTCCGCAAGGCTTCCGTTTCTCCGCCATTCTGGACGCACATCGCACGCATGAAGCGGCGGATGCGACGGACGATGTCGCGATTGCCGGTCTTGCGGGGCTTGCGGTGGAAGCGGTGGCGGGCGAGGAAGAGAATCTGAAAGTGACGACGGGAAAGGATTTCGTCTTGGCGGAACGGCTTCTCATGGGAGAAACCCGCAGCGCGATGGGCTATGACGCGCATCGTTTCACGGACGGCGACCATGTCTGGCTCTGCGGCGTGAAGGTGCCGCACGATCACGGCCTGGAAGGCCATTCCGATGCCGATGCCGGCCTGCATGCGCTCACGGACGCGCTCCTGGGCTGCATCTCTGCGGGCGATATCGGCCAGCATTTTCCGCCGACCGACGCGCGCTGGAAGGGCGCGCCGTCGTGGAAATTCCTGGATCACGCCAACAGTCTGGTGAAACAGAAAGGCGGAGCCATTCTTCATTGCGACGTCACGCTGATCTGCGAGCGGCCCAAGATCGGACCTCACCGCGAAGCGATGCGCGCCCGCATCGCGGAAATTCTTTCGCTCGACATCGACCGCGTCAGCGTCAAGGCCACCACCACCGAAGGGATGGGCTATACCGGCCGCCGCGAGGGCCTGGCAGCCCAGGCAGTCGCCACCGTGAGATTGTCTTCGAGCGGCGCAGGGCAAGGATAACGTCATGAGAATTTCCTCCACCATCGCCTCGGTGTTCGGCATCGGCTACTTTCCCATCGCCTCGGGCACGGTGATGAGTATCGTCGCCGTGCCGTTCGCGATCTATATCGCCCGGCATTTCGGCGGCGGCCCGGCGGTTGTCGTTGCCAGCCTGATCGCCTTCGGGATCGGCGTATGGGCCTGCGGCGCGCATGTCCGCGCGACCGGGCGCGAGGATCCGTCCGAATGCGTGATCGACGAGTTGGCCGGGCAATGGCTGGCCTGCGCCGGGGTCTGCTTCAACTTCGCGCCCGCCACGGCGGCGCAATTCGCGCTGGCCTTCCTGCTCTTCCGCCTGTTCGATATCTTGAAGCCTTGGCCGATTTCGGCGGCAGAGAAACTGCCGGGCGGCATGGGGGTGATGGCGGACGATATGCTGGCCGGTCTCGCCGCGGCGATCATCGCGGGCGCGGTTCAGTATAGCGGCGCGATCTGATGTTCCCGCAGGCGCTTTTGTCCCAGGCGGAAGCGCTGCTGGCCGTGGCGCGGAACAAAGCCGTTCATATCGCGACGGCGGAAAGCTGCACCGGCGGGCTGATCGTGGGCTTGCTGACGGAAGTCCCCGGCTCCTCCGACGTGGTGGAACGGGGCTTTGTCACCTATTCCAACGAGGCCAAGGAAGAATTGCTTGGGGTGCCGCGCGCCCTGCTCGCGGCGCATGGCGCCGTGTCGGCGCCCGTCGCACAGGCCATGGCGGACGGCGCGCTGAAATATTCCCGCGCGCAGTTAAGTATCGCGGTCACCGGCATCGCCGGCCCCGGTGGCGGGAGTGCCGAAAAGCCCGTCGGGCTGGTCTATATCGCGGCAGCGCACGCGCCCGGCGATATTGTCGTAAAAGAATATCGCTTCGGCGATATCGGCCGTGACGCAGTTCGCATGGCGACGGTTCGCGAAGCGCTGAACTTGCTGCGCGAGCGCCTCGGAATCAATTCATCGCCAGCTTGACGCCGCGGGAAACCAGCTCGTCGTGTGCGACCTGCTCGAGCGCCGCCATCTGCGCGCGCGAAATCCCCAGATCTATCGCCACATGCTCGCGCTCGCCCAGGGACAGTGGAGCGCGTCCGGTCAGCTGACCGAAGATCACCAGGCCGGCGAGGATATAGCCCGCCGAACTGCCATGTTGGGAATCGTAGGTCCATAAATTGAGCTTGTCCGGCCCGATGCCATCGGTGGGATCGCTGTCCGCCACGCCGCTCGCCCAGGCCCGGTTCCAGGCCAGCCCGACCGGAATGATGCCCGCCACATCGGGCGATGCCGCGCGCGCTTTCTCGAACCCGGCATAGACGTCCTTGGCCATCCGGTCGATCGGCTTGCCTTTCCACGGCGCGATTTCCGGCGAGGAATAATCGGCGCGCGACCAGGTGGCATTGAACCAGACCTGGACGTTCGGATTCCTGGCGTGGAACGCCTTGTCGAGCTTGGCGCCATATTCGGTGATGATGGTGGGATCGCCGGGCTTGTCCTTGTTGAGCTGGGAATAGCTCTGCATCACCACGATGTCCCAAGGCCGGTCGATCGCGCCCAACCGTTCATTGTAATGGAAATCGAAATTGCGTCCGCCCACCGCTTCGATGCTCACATCGTAATCCAGCCCCGCTTCCCTGGTGAATTCCTTGAAGATCGCGGCGACGCCGCCCAGGGTCTGTCCGCGCTCATTGGGCGGGTTGAGATCGTGCACGGTGTTCGCCTGATAAGTGCGGACCGGCGATCCGGAGCCCATGGTGAAGCTGTTGCCGATGAAGAGGATGGTCTTGGCGGAAGCGGCGCCCGCTGACAAAGCGAGCGCGGCAATCGTCAGCAGAAAAATCTTCTTCATGAGCGTCCCCCGATTTTGGAAGGACTATAGCTTTAGCTTTTGGACCCTGAAAGGCGGGCGGCACGACCCTCAAAGGCATCGCTCATCTTCAGCAGGACTTTCTCGAAGGCTTGACCGGCGGCGGCCTGCAGCAGGCGATTGGAAAATTCGAACACCACCCGGAAGTCAGTTCGCGTACCGCTTTCTTCCGGCGTAAATCGCCAGTGATTTTCCAGGCGGTGGAAGGGCCCTTCCACGGCGACGACATCGATGGTGCGGGCGCCTGGATCCAGGACCACCCGGCTGGTGTAGCGCTCGCGCAGCGCCCGGTAGCCGACAGCCATTTCGGCCATCAGGATTTCGCGGGCGCCTTCCTTCGATCGCGATTTGATCCGGAGCGCCACCACCCAGGGCAGGAATTCGGGATAACGCTCCACATCGGCCACCACCGCGAACATGAGATCGGCCGTGTACGGAACGATCCGGCTTTCGGAATGTTCGGTCATTTTGGTTGTGCTCGCGGGCGAAGCCGGTAGCGGCAGCGTGTCGACGCTGCACACTCTGTCTGCGAGCGCTCCGTCACTTCGCTTGCGCGCGCGCCGCCTTGAGCGCCGCGAAGTCGCTGTCGGCATGATAGGAGGAACGCGTCAGCGGCGACGCCGACACCATCAGGAATCCCTTGGCGCGGGCGACCTGTTCCAGCCCGGCGAACTCCTGCGGGGTCCAGAAACGGTCCAGCCTGGCATGCTTGCGGGTGGGCTGCAGATATTGCCCGATGGTGAGGAAATCCACCTTGGCGGCCCGCAGATCGTCCATCACCTGCATGATCTCTTCGCGGCTTTCGCCCAGGCCTACCATCAGGCCGGACTTGGTGAAGCCTTCCGGATGAAGCTCCTTGGCCCGCTCCAGGAGGCGCAGCGATGCGAAATAGCGCGCGCCGGGACGAACGGTGAGATAGAGGCGCGGCACGGTTTCCAGATTGTGGTTGAAGACTTCGGGCTTCGCCGCCATCACGGTCTCGACGGCGCCATCCTTGCGCAGGAAATCCGGCGTCAGCACTTCCACACTGGTGCCCGGGCTGGCGGCATGGGTGGCTTCGATCACCTCAGCGAAATGCCGCGCGCCGCCATCGGCCAGGTCGTCGCGGTCGACCGACGTGATCACGACATGGCGCAGGCCCAGCTTCTTCACCGCTGCGGCGACATGGACGGGTTCTTCCGGGTCCAGCGGGGCCGGCAGGCCCGTCTTGACGTTGCAGAAGGCGCAGGCGCGCGTGCAGGTGTCGCCCATGATCATCATGGTGGCGTGCGCCTTCGTCCAGCACTCGCCGATATTGGGGCAGGCCGCCTCTTCGCAGACCGTATGGAGCTTATATTCGCGCACCACATCGCGGGTGGCGGCATATTCGCGCGAGACCGGCGCCTTGACCCGGATCCAGTCCGGTTTCCGGGGGATTTCCTGGTCGGGGCGATGCGCCTTTTCGGGGTGGCGCGGGGTCAGGCGATCGATCACGACGGTCATGGGGCAGATATAGAATTGCTCCGCCGAAAAAGCATCCATTCCGGATGCGCGGCAGGCATGCGAGATGGGAATTAATTCCTTGACTTGAACTTTTCCTTTCCGGGGACGTTGCCGAAGCGTTCGTCAAAAGGTTCAAGCCATGGCCAGCCGCCGCACCTCTCCCCGCCGCCCTTGGCGCGGTGGGCGCGATCGGCGCGTTGGGGCTCATCGGCCTGGCGGTCGCCCTGTTCGGTCCCCGGCGGCTGCAGCGCGAGGTCATTCAGCCGATGCAGACGGCCCTCACCGACCGGGCCGAAAAACTCTGGACGGAAGCCAGGCGCCCGCGCGCCTGATCAAGGCCCCATATTGTGCCCGATGTGGCGGATGACGCGCGGGGGAAAACCGTAATCCCGCAAAAGCTTCAATTCGGATTCCAGCTCCGCTTTCACCGCCGCCCGCGACGTCGCCGCGGCGCGCAGCATTGCGTTGGTGTTCAGCATCAAGGAGGCGCCCTGATGTCCGGGCGGTCCCGGAATGCCCAGCATCAGCGGCAGGTTGCCTTTGACGCCGGTGGCGACAAAATCGATGAACCAGGACTGTCGCACGGTCTTGAGCGGATTGCCCACCAGGACAAGGCTGATCGCGGTCTGTCCCTCATGGAGCTCGAGTTCGACAAAAACGCCCGAGCGGTCGGGCCGCCAGCCCTCGTCCAGGATGGCAAGCTGCCGCCAGCCGCAATGGTAGTCGCGGCATAGAGAGGGCCTGGTCGCGTAGATCGCACAGCCTTCCTTGGTGCAATGGCGGCAGGTGACGCCCGCTTCCTTCTGGATGTCGGGCCTGTCGATCGCCATCACGGTACAACAGATGGTGCAATCGCCGCAGCTGCGTCCGGGAATGAGCGCGAGTTGATAATCCATGGCTCATGGCGCCTTCGGCAGCAGGCCCTGCTCCACCAGCACGGGCGGATGGCGGTGATGGGTTGCCTGCTCGAAGCTGTATGCGATGCCCAGGAGATCGCCATCGCGCCAGGGCCGGCCGGAGAACTCCAATCCGACTGGCAGTCCGCCCGGATAAAAGCCGCCCGACACCACCACCGCCGGCACGCCCAGCATGTTGACCCAGCCCGTATCGGAATGCGGGCCGTCGCTCACCTCGCCATTCTGCGGCAGGGTTTCGTCCGGCGGCGGCATCTGGATCGGCGGATAGACATAAGCATCCAACTTCAAGCGATCCATTGTTTCCAGATACATCGCCATGGCTTTGCGGCGCGGGCCATACACATTCGCTTCGGCTTCGGGATCGGTCTCCAGGTCGCGCTGATAGAGCGTGACACCGCCCATATGCGAACTGCCGATCCCCTCGCCGATCACATTGGCGCCGATGGGCTGGCCGACCACTTTCATATAATCCTCGATCGAATGATATTGCGGCGGGCCGAAATTCTTCAGGAAACGCTGCATCCCGTCGCGCACATAAGGATAGGTGCCGATGCGGCTGACCATCGCCACGAATGTGTCCGGCAGGACCGTGTCATCCATCACAATGGTGGCGCCGGCCGCGCGCAATTCGTCCAGATTTTTTAGGAACGCGATGCGCGTCGGTTCTTCCAGCGGCAGAAAGCGGTCCGCGATGCGTTTCTGCGCCGCCCATTCGGGGACATTGGCGGGCGTGCCGTGGAAAGGCGTCGAGGTGCCTTTCAACATAAATGCCGGTACGCCGAAGCGCTTGCCTTTGAGCGAACCGGGCTTGAGGAATGATGTGTAAGGCCCGCGCTGGGCGTCGGCGGGCGCCGTTGCGGTAACCGGATCGAGGGGATCTGATCCTTGCATCGCCGACAAGGCGATCGCGGCGTCGGTAACGGTACGGGCGATGGGACCGGTATTGTCGAGCATCCAATCCAGGGGCGCGATGCCGGCGATGCTGACCAGGCCGCGGGTGGGAAACACACCCACCACGGCACTCGTCGCCGCCGGCATGCGAATGGAATTGGCGGTATCGGTGCCCGTGCCCAGCATCGCCATATTGGCCGTCACGGCTGTCACGGTGCCGCTCGACGATCCGCCCGGCGAGAAGCGCACATCATAGGCATTGCCGGTGCGCCCGAAGGAACTGGAGCGGCTGCCATCGGAATTGGCGAAGTCCGGCATATTGGTGTGGCCGATAATGATCGCGCCTGCCGCTTTCAGCTTCGCCACCACTTGGGCATCGCGGGGAGCGATCAATTCCTTGCCCGGCAGCGTAAAGCCAGCCCAACCATCGGTGGTCACCTGCCCCTCGATACTGGTGTTGGCCTTGACGACGATGGGAATGCCCCAGAGTGGTCCGTGCGCGGCGCCCGGGGGCTGCGCGTCTTCGCGCGCGGCGGCTGCCAGCGCCTCCTGGCGCATCACGGTTTCCACGGCGCGATAGATCCCGTCATAGCGGGCGATGCGGTCGAGGTACCATTGCGTCACCTGGGTGACGGTGTATTTGCGTGTCGCATAAAGATGCTGCAGGCCTGGAACCGTCGCCTCGATCAAGTCGCGATCCATGGGCGATGGCGCGGGTTGAGCGGCGCAAAGCGAAGGGACCAGGATCCCCAAGCTTAGGAGCGCGGCCCGGGCCAGCCCGGCATGCACCGAATTGAACATCGCGTTCCCCTATGTCCTGCGATCCCCGGAAGGTTGTAACAGATTCCAGCAGAGCGGCCTTGATCCATGGGCTGTTTCGTCAAACCGCCATGATACAGTCGAATCATGGAGAGCGCCCTTCGAACCAACCCGTCCGGCCGCCCCACGCGTCAGCCTTTCGATCCGGCCCGTGTGCGCGGAACGATCTTCCAGGCCTTTCTGGATGCGCGCGCGGAATTCGGCGGCAAGACGCCGGCCCTGGTCGATGTCGATGGCCGCGTCCTGAGCTATAACGATCTGGCGCGCGCCAGCTTCGCCCTCGGCCATGCCTTGAAGCGAGGGACCGCGCGCGAAGAGAAGATCGGCGTGCTGCTGCCGACCGGCGCCGGGGCCGCGATTGCCTTTCTGGCGCTCAGCGCTTTCGGTCGCGTTCCCACCATGCTCAACTTCACCTCCGGTCCGGCGGATCTGCAAAGCGCGATCCGCACGGCGCAAGTCCGGCGCGTGGTCACGGCGCGCCGTTTCATCGAACTGGGCAAGCTGGACGCCATTGCGGCGGCGATCGGCCAGGTGGCCGAACTGATCTTCCTGGAGGATGTGCGGGCCAAGATTTCCCTGTCCGACAAGCTCACGGCGCTGGCGGGCGGGATCGCGCCCGCCCTGGTCGCGCGCGCGCCCCGGCAGGACATGCCGGCGGCGGTGCTTTTCACCTCCGGCACCGAAGGCCAGCCCAAGGGCGTGGCGCTGAGCCACGCGAATATCGTCAGCAACATCGCCCAGGTGCGCGCCCATATCGACCTTTACGATGACGACGTGTTGTTCAATCCCCTTCCCGCCTTGCATTGCTTCGGGTTGACGGTGGGGCTTTTGCTGCCGC
>JAFKFF010000054.1 GCA_017307315.1 Alphaproteobacteria bacterium | reverse complement strand
CCCGCCGGCAGGTCCAGGATCAGGTCCACCAGCCGGGGGCCCGCGATCTTGGCGATCAGCTTTTCCAGCTTCGGGCCCACCCCGGGCAGGGTACGAATCTCGGCGAAGAGAGGGAATAGAATCGAAGGCCGCATGGCATTTCATGATCCTGCGCCAAGCGGGCGGCGGCAAGCGTCGGCTGCGCCGGCTTGGCGCTGAAGAAAAAACCCATTAGCGTCGGGCCGGACGTGTCTTCGCGACGAATTCCGCGCCCGCTCCGATACAGAGTGTTTTCGCATGCTTTTTTCCGAATATGCGCGCGCGCAATTCCAGCAATCCCGGAAATTGCTGGAAGATATCGCGGAAGACGAAGAATTCCTGGGCCGGCTGGAAGCCATTGCCGGTGCCGTCATCGTCTGCATGCGGACGGGTGGAAAGCTGATGCTGGCGGGGAACGGCGGCAGCGCCGCCGACGCGCAGCATATCGCGGGCGAGTTCGCATCGCGGTTGAATTTCGACCGCGCGCCGCTTCCGGCGATGGCTCTGACCGTCGACACCTCCGTTCTTACGGCGGTCGGAAATGACTATGGCTACGAGCGCGTTTTCGAGCGGCAGGTACAGGGACTGGGCCGCAGGGGCGACGTCTTTGTCGGCATCTCCACCTCCGGCCGCTCTCCCAATATCCTGGCGGCGATGCGCAAGGCGCGCGAACTGGGGCTGGTGACGGTCGCATTCTGCGGCGCGGCGCGAACGGAGATTTTGGATCTCTGTGACATTGCCCTGCCGGTGCCGTCCGAACAGACGTCCTTGATCCAGCAGGTTCATATCACGGCGGCCCATATCATATGCGCGGAAGTGGAAAGGGCGCTGTTCGCCGATGTCGCCGCGCCGGCGATGCGATGATCCGGCGAAAGTCCTGGCCATGAACGGCGCCCGTCGCCCCGCGGTTTTCTTCGACCGCGACGGCGTTTTAAATGTCGATGACGGGTTCGTGCACCGTCCGGAGCATTTGCGCTGGATCGATGGAGCTGCTGCCGCGGTCCGTGCCGTGAACCAGGCCGGCTGGTTCGCGTTCGTGGTGACCAACCAGGCCGGCATCGGGCACGGCTATCATAGCGAAGCGGACGTACGGGCCTTCCACGCGCAGATGAGCGCGCATCTCGGGGAACAGGGTGGCCGTATCGACGAATATGTCTTCTGTCCCTACCACCCCGAAGCCAGGCTGGAGGCGTATCGGCAGGATTCCCCCCATCGCAAACCTGGCCCGGGCATGATCCTGGATCTGATGTCCCGCTGGCCGGTGGACCAGGCGAGGAGCTTCCTCGTCGGGGACCGCGAAAGCGACCTGGAAGCTGCCGCGCGCGCCTCCATCGACGCCTACCATTATCGCGGCGGCAGCCTTTACGAGCTTGTCGTCGCAGCGCTGCGCCAGCGCGGCGCTGCCATCTGAAGCCTGTTGTCCGCGACAGAGGGCAGGGCTATATCCCCGCGCATGGATGACAGCGAAAAAGGTGGCTCTTCGGAGAACCGCCGCAAACGGCTTTTGTTTCGCGCGCAGCGCCGCGGCTTCAAGGAAGTCGACCTGATCTTCGGCGCCTACGCGGAAGCGGCCTTATGGGGTCTGAACGAAGCGGAACTGGACCAGTTCGAAGCCCTGCTCGTGGCGCCGGACCAGGAAGTCTATGCCTGGCTGCGCGGCGCGGAGCCGGTTCCCGCCGCCTATGACAATCCGGTCTTTGCGGGGCTCAAGGCCGTCTGCGGCCGCAAGGACCCCAAGTGGAACGCATAGATTACATCGCCAAGGCCGATGGCCGGCTGACCGTTTCCGGCGCACCGGCAGGCTATGACGCCTGGCTGGCGGTGGAGGCGGCGCGGCGGCGCAAGGCGCCGGTCTTGTTCGTGACCAGCGATGAGGCGCAGGCCGAAGCGTTCGCGGCGGCTGCGGCGTTCTTCGCGCCGGACATGAAGCGGCTGGCATTCCCGGCCTGGGATTGCCTTCCCTATGACCGCGTGTCGCCTAAGCCGGATATCGAAAGCGCGCGCCTGGCGACCCTGGCGGCGCTGGCCAAGGGGCTCGACGAGGCATCTGTCATTGTCACCAGCGTGGCGGCGATCCTGCAACAGGTGCCGCCACGATCCGTCATTGCCGAAGCCAGCTTTGCCGCGCGGGTGGGCGAAAATGTGGACCGTGACGCCCTGGTCGCCTTTCTGGCCGGCAATGGGTATGTCCGCGCCGGCACGGTGCGCGACCCGGGCGATTTCGCCTTGCGCGGCGGCATCGTCGATCTGTGGCCGCCGGGGACCGACGATCCGCTGCGGCTGGATTTCTTCGGCGAAACACTCGACGCGATCCGCGCATTCGACGCGGCCAGCCAATTGTCGAACGAGACGGTGGACCGGATCCTGTTGCTGCCGGCCAGCGAAGCGCCCTTGACGGACGCCTCCATCAGCCGGTTCCGCAGCGGCTATGTCGCCGCCTTCGGCCCCGCCGGCGATGATCCCCTGTATGAAAGCGTCAGCGCCGGCCGCAAGGCGCAGGGCATGGAGCATTGGCTGCCGCTTTTCTATGACGGGCTCGATACCCTCTTCGACTACCTGCCGCGCGGCCTGATTCTGCTGGGGCACCAGGCCGAAGAAGCCAAGGCGGCCCGGCTGGAGCTGGTGGAGGAGTGCTACGACACCCGCCGCCAGTTCCGGGACCAGGATGGCGAAGCCAAGATCAAGGCGCCGCCCTACAAGCCGCTGAAACCGGCGACCCTCTATCTCTCCGACGCGGATTGGAAAGCGGCGTTGGCGCGGCATCTGGTGCGCGACCTCACCCCGTTCCAGGCCCCGGAAGGCAAGACGAGCGTGGATGCCGGCGGGCGCCAGGGGCGGGACTTTGCCCCGGAGCGTGTGGGCGGAAATCTCAATGTTTTCCAGGTGGCAGCGGATCATCTTCAAGTTCTGCAGCAAGCCGGCAAGCGGGTCCTGGTGGCCAGTTGGACGGACGGTTCGGCGGAGCGCATGGGCGGTGTCCTCACCGATCACGGGATCGCGGCGATCCGGCGGGTGGAAAACTGGCCCGATGCTCTGACCCTGGACCGCGCTGCCGTGGCGCTGGCCTGTCTGGGCATCGAGCACGGCTTCGAGGCGCCGGACTTCGCAGTCCTCAGCGAACAGGACGTGCTGGGTGACCGCATGGTGCGGGCGCAGGCGCGCCAGCGCCGGGCGCAGAATTTCCTGTCGGAAGTATCCGCCCTGGCACCGGGCGATCTGGTCACCCATATCGAGCATGGCGTGGGCCGCTATCTGGGCCTGAAGGCGATCGAGGCGCTGGGCGCGCCGCATGACTGCCTGGAACTCCAGTATGACGGCGGCAAGCTTTTCCTGCCGGTGGAAAATATCGAGCTTCTGACCCGCTACGGCTCGGACGAAGGGCATGCGCAACTCGACCGGTTGGGGGGCGCCGGCTGGCAGCAACGCAAAGCCAAGATGAAGGAGCGGGTTCGCGCCATCGCGGCCGAACTCATCCGCATCGCGGCGGCGCGCGAGTTGAGAGCTCTGCCGCCGGTCGAGCCGCCGCACGGGCTCTATGACGAATTCTGCGCCCGCTTTCCCTACCAGGAGACCGAAGATCAGGAGAAGGCCATCGCCGATCTGGGCAAGGGTCGGCCGATGGACCGGCTGGTGTGCGGCGATGTCGGCTTCGGCAAGACCGAAGTGGCGCTGCGCACCGCTTTCGTCGCGGCCATGGCGGGCGAGCAGGTGGCGGTGGTGGTGCCCACCACCTTGCTGGCGCGCCAGCATTATCGCGGCTTCGCGGAACGCTTCGCCGGCTTTCCCCTGAAAGTACGCCAGCTCTCCCGTTTCGTGGATGCCAAGGAGGCGCGCCAGACCAAGGCGGCGCTGGCGGACGGCACGGTGGATGTGGTGGTCGGCACCCATGCGCTCCTGGCGGAAAGCATCACCTTCAAGCGGCTGGGTCTGGTCATCGTGGACGAGGAGCAGCATTTCGGTGTGGTGCACAAGGAGCGGATGAAGAATCTCAAAGCCGATGTGCATGTCCTGACCCTGACGGCGACGCCGATCCCGCGCACCTTGCAGCTGGCACTGTCGGGCGTGCGCGACCTGTCGCTGATCACCACCCCGCCGATCGACCGGCTGGCGGTGCGCACCTTCGTGACGCCGTTCGACCCCCTGGTGGTGCGCGAGGCTTTGCTGCGCGAGCATTATCGCGGCGGCCAGTCCTTCTTCGTGGCGCCGCGGATCGCCGACCTGCGCGAGGCCGAGGCCTTCTTGAAGGCGACCGTGCCAGAAGTGAAGACCGCGGTGGCCCATGGCCAGATGAGCCCGTCGGTGCTGGAAGAGGTGATGACCGCCTTCTACGAGCGCAAGATCGACGTGCTGATCTCCACCAATATCGTGGAATCGGGTCTCGATATCCCGACCGCAAACACCATGATCGTGCAGCGCGCTGACATGTTCGGCCTGTCGCAGCTCTACCAGATCCGAGGGCGCATCGGCCGCTCCAAGGCGCGGGCCTACGCCTATCTCACCACGCCGCCGGACAAGAAACTCACCGACACCGCGACACGGCGGCTGGAAGTGCTGCAGTCGCTGGACCAGTTGGGGGCGGGCTTTTCCGTCGCCAGCCACGACATGGACATCCGCGGCGCCGGCAACCTTCTGGGCGAGGAACAGTCCGGCCATGTCCGCGAAGTCGGCATCGAGCTTTACCAGGAGATGCTGGAAGAGGCGGTGTCGTCCTTGCGCGAAGGCGGCGACGGCAGGGAGGCCGAGGATCAATGGTCGCCCGCGATCAATCTGGGCGCGTCTGTGCTGATCCCGGAAAGTTATGTCGCCGACCTCAATGTGCGCATGTCGCTCTATCGCCGGCTGTCGGGGCTGGAAGCGCGCGCCGACATCGACGGCTTCGCGGCCGAGATGATCGACCGTTTCGGCCCCTTGCCGGAAGAGGTCACGCATCTCTTGGAAATCGTGGCGATCAAGCAGCTGGCGCTGGCGGCGGGGGTGGAGAAGATCGATGCCGGACCCAAGGGCGGCACCATCGCCTTCCGCAACAACGCCTTCGCCAATCCGGTGGCGCTGATCAAGCTGATCAACCAGCATAGCGGCACCATGAAGGTCCGGCCCGACCAGAAGATCGTGGTCAGCCGCGACTGGCCGACGCCGGACGACCGGCTGAAGGGCGCCAAGGCGCTTTTGGGGCAGTTGGCGAAACTGGCCGAGGCGGCGTGACGGCGAAACCGTACAGCGCCCTTGCGGGTGGGGTGCGGTTGGCGGTGCGCTTGACGCCGCGCGCCGGGCGCGACGGCCTGGATGGTGTCGGCGCCGATGCCGACGGGCGTCCCGTGTTGCGGATCCGGCTGGCGGCGCCGCCGGTCGATGGCGCCGCGAACGAGGCGCTCATCGCGTTCCTGGCGGAGCTGCTGGATCTGCGCAAGAAGGACGTGGTCATCCGGTCCGGACATGCCGCCCGCACGAAAATCGTCGAACTGACGGGCGCGCCGGATGTGCTGCTCGCGCGGCTCGACAGGGCGATCTAAGCGAATTCCATCACATTGGCGCTGCCCGCCTGGATGCGTTCCAGCAGCAGCGAACATTCCGGCACCATGCGCTCCATCCAGTAACGGGCGCTGATGAGCTTCTCTTTGTGGAACGACGTGTCCTTGCCTATGGAGAGCTTGGCCATGCGGGCCCACATCCAGGCCAGCATGGTGATGCCCATCAAGCGCAGATAGTCGGAGGCGCCGGCGCCGGCATCGTTGGGATTCTTGATCCCGTTCTGTGCCAGCCACATGGTGGCGGCTTGCAAGGCTTCGACGCTGCGCTTCAGGCCCCTGGTGTAAGGCGCCAGCGCTTCGTCCTTTTCGTTTTCCGCCAGCCAGCCGGTCAGCGCGCCGAACAGGGCCAGGGGCGCCGCGCCGCCCTTGCGGCCCAGCTTTCGGCCCACCAGATCCATCGCCTGCACGCCATTGGCGCCTTCATAGGTCTGGTTGATGCGACCGTCGCGGACGAACTGTTCCACGCCATTGTCGCGGATATAGCCGTGCCCGCCATAGCATTGCATGGCGAGATTGGCGGCCTCGAATCCCATGTCGGTGCAGAAAGCCTTCAGCACCGGGGTCATCAGGTCGGCCAGCAATCCGGCGGTCGCCGCATCCTCGCGCTTGGATTGGGCCAGCGACATGTTGAACGCGGTCCAGGCGGCCAACGCCCGGCCCCCTTCCACGAAGCTGCGCGCATGCAGCAGCATGCGTTTCACATCGGGATGGACGATTTCCAGGTCGGCGGGCTGGTCGGGCTCGGCCGGGCCGGTGAGGGCGTGGCCGACGCGCCGCTCATGGGCATAGGCATAGCCGTTCTGATAGGCGACATCGCCGATGGCGATGCCTTGCACGCCCACGCCCAGCCGCGCCGCGTTCATCATCCCGAACATGCCCGCCATCCCGGCGGAGGCGGAGCGCTTCTCGCCCGGCTTGAGCGGCTCGGGCTTGGGTCCCAGGCGCCAGGCGACGGCATTGTCGAAATTCAGCACGCAGGTCGCCTGGCCCTTGATGCCCATCTTGTGCTCGATGCCGCCCACCGTCACGCCATTGCGGGTACCGGCCTTGCCGTCTTCGCCGACCAGGATTTTCGGCACCATGAAGAAATTCACGGTGGAAAGATCGTCATGGATCTTGCCGTCGGCGTCGGGAATTTTGGCGATCACCATATGGATGATGTTGTCGGTGAGGTCCTGGTCGCCGCCGGAGATGAAGATCTTGGTGCCGGTGACGCGATAGGTCCCGTCCGGCTGCTCCACCGCCCTTGTCTTCATCAGGCGCAAATCGGTGCCGCAACCGGATTCCGTCAGGCACATGGTGCCGGCCCATTCGCCCGACACCATGCGCGGCACGATGTGTTGCTTCATCCAATCCGCCCCGGTGGCGATGAGGGCGCCATAGGCGGCGGAGGTGAGGCCAGGATACATGGCCAGCGACTGGTTCGCGGCCATCGCCATCTCGCCCACCGCCATGCTCATCACCACCGGCATGTTTGAGCCGCCATGTTCGGCTGGCGCCGACAGGCCGCCCCAGCCGCCTTCGCTATAGGCGCGATAGGCGTCCTGGAAGCCCTTGGGCGTGCGCACCACGCCATTCTCGAAATGACAGCCTTCCTCGTCGCCGGACTGGTTGATCGGCTGGAACACCTCCTCGCAGAACTTGCCCGCATTCTTCAGAATGTCGTCGATCAGGTCAGGGGCGAGGTCTTCGAATTGCGGCAGGTCGCGGTGTTTTTCCGCTTCCAGAAAATCGTGGATCAGGAAGCGGTAATCCTCAACCGGCGCGCGATAGATCGGCATGTCGAAATCCCTTGCGATATCGCTTTTTGTACGCCGGGGGCGGAAAATAGAAAAGCGGCCGGGCGCTCGACGCGTCCGGCCGCCTTCTTCCGCATCGCGTCCGCTGACGGACCCGAGGGTGCGGGATCGCTATTTGACGGCGCCGCTCGCCGAGCCATCAACCGAAGCCGAAGCGGAGGGCTGACGGTTGAGATCCTGCGCGGCTTGTGCTTGCGCATCATTGGTCGCGGCCTCGGTATTGTTCAGGCCGCTATTGCCCACGCCCATGGCGTGCTGCGTGGCGCTGGAGGCCGTGCCGGTGGCGCGGGGCGTCGACAGGCTTGCCGATGCTCCGGCGTTCTGGCCCATCGCATTTGCATTCGTCGAGCCGCTGGCCTCGGCCGAGGCGGCGTTGTTGAGGGTTGAGGTCGCGATGTTCTGGGCCGCTTCCGCCTTTTTCTCCACCGAATCCGTCGCATTGTTCGCGGCGCCTTCCGCGCGCCGGGTCGCCGCGGACGCCGTATCTGTCGCCGGGGCCGTCGATGGCGGCGTGGCATGAACTTGGCCGTTGATGCCGGTGGTGGCGC
>JAFKFF010000498.1 GCA_017307315.1 Alphaproteobacteria bacterium | reverse complement strand
CGCGATGGGCCATGCCCAGCACGATCTCCTTCACGCCCAGCTGGCCGCCGCGCTTGATGATCTGTTCCAGCGCCGGAATGGTGGCTTCGCCGCCATCCAGGCCGAAACGCTTGGCGCCCACGAAGCGGGCGGCGGCGAATTTCTCGAAGCCTTCGCCTTCGATCAGCTTGTTCAGGATCGCTTTCTTGCCTTCCGGCGTGAAGCTGATGTCCTTGTCGGGTCCTTCGATGCGGCGCTGCAGCCAGTCCTTCTGCTCGGCATCGGTGATGTGCATGAATTCGTAGCCGATGCGTCCGCAATAGGTCCGCTTCAACAGATCGACGATCTGGCGCGGGCTGGCGCTTTCCACGCCCATCACCCCGTCGATGAAGATGGGCTTGTCCATCTCCGCGTCATGGAAGCCGTAGAAAGCGGGATCGAGCTGGGGATGCGGTTGACGCGGCGTAATCCCCAGCGGATCCAGATCGGCTTCCAGATGGCCGATGATGCGATAGGCCCGCACCAGCTGGACGGCCCGGATGGAATCCTGCGCCACCGCGCGGGCATTTTCGCCGCTGGCGGCGGCGGGGGCGCCTTTGCCGGCCTTTGCGGGCTTGGGCAGGGGGGCGGTCTGGCCGCTCAAAGCGCCGGTGATGTCATCGGCGGGAATGCCGGGCTTGCTGTCGCGCCGCCAGGCGGGACCGCGGCCAAGCTGGGTGGGGGAAAGGCCCTGTTCGCCCAGGCCCTGGAAATAGGCCTGCCACGCCGGATCCACCGAGGCGGGATTGGCGAGATATTGTTCGTAAAGGGCTTCGAGGAAGGCGGCGTTGGTGCCGGAAAGAAAGCTGGTGGCGTCGAAGATGTCGTTCGAGGCGCGGTTGATGCGATCTGCCGGGGATTGTTCTGTCATTTCAGATGCTTAGCGGTCAGCTTGTTAGGCTTGAACCTGTCCTGGGCCGCGGGGGTTTTGCGGGCTTTCTGAGTGGGTGGGGTCGTATCGTCTTTAACGGGCCAATTCAACGGCGATTAAAGGTAATATGGGCTCAACGCGCCGGAATTGCGACGCAAAAACCCCGCGCGAGGGGTCTCGCGCGGGGCTGGCTGCACTGCAAAAAAGAAAGAGACGGCGTTTACTTGCCGGAGAGGAGCTCCACCAGGGTGGTGCCCAGCGCCGCCGGGTTCGGCGAGACGCGAATGCCGGCGGCTTTCATCGCCTCGATCTTGCTGTCGGCGCCGCCTTTGCCGCCGGAGATGATGGCGCCGGCATGGCCCATGCGCCGGCCCGGAGGGGCGGTGACGCCGGCGATGAAGCCGACCAT
>JAFKFF010000497.1 GCA_017307315.1 Alphaproteobacteria bacterium | reverse complement strand
GTCGCCGCCATAGCGGGTCATCTTCACGCCGCGCGCGACGCGGTCGACAGCGGCGACCTGCTCGTTCGTGAAATAGGCGCGCGGATCGGTGGCGCAGAGAACCGCCTCGGACAGAGAGGCGCAGGCCCGCACCTCCAGTTTCTGGGAGCGGCCGGCCTGGATCAGGTGCGCGGCGCCGTTCACGCCGATGAAGCGCTCGCCCAGGACCGGCTGGTCGAGCAGTCCCAGAACCGGCGCGCCATCCTTTTCCAGCGCGATCAGCGAACCCCATTCGTGGCGCCCGGTGATGAAGGCGCGGGTGCCATCCACCGGATCGAGAATCCAGCGATAGCCGGAGGTGCCGGCCTGCGCGCCATATTCCTCGCCCAGAATGGCATCATCGGGCCGTTCGCGGCGCAGAAGATCGCGGATGGCGCGCTCCGCCCCTTTGTCCGCCTCGGTCACCGGATCGAAATCGTGGCGGCCCTGCTTGTGCGCCACATCGATGCGCTGGCGGAACAGGGGCCGGATGACCGCACCGGAGGTGTCGGCCAGGCGGCTGGCGAAAGCGATCAATGTGTCGTCCACCGGCATCAGCTGTCCTCTATTTCCCGGATGATAGCCCCGATGATAGCTGAGGCCGGCCGGCAAGGCCCAATACCAGCCAGCCCAGAAGGCCCGAAACCAGGGATCCGGCCAGCACGCCCAGCTTGGCCTCGGCTTGCGCATCGGCTGCGGCGAAGGCCAGCGCGCCGATGAAGAGCGAGATGGTGAAGCCGATGCCGCATAGCATCGAAACGCCATAGACATGCAACCAGCCGGCCTTTTCCGGCAGCCGGCCGAGCCCAAGCCGGATCGCCAGCCAGACCGCGCCGGACACGCCCAGCTGCTTGCCCAGGATCAGGCCCGCCGCCACGCCCAATGTGACGGGCTCGGCCAGCGTGGCGAGGCGCATGCCGGCAAGCGATACGCCCGCATTGGCGAAAGCGAAGACGGGCACGACGGCGAACGCAACCCAGTTCGCCAGCCCATGCTCCAGTCTTTGCCCTGGCTGCGAGGGAAGGACGAAGGCCAGCACCACGCCGGCCAGGGTGGCATGCAGCCCCGACCGCAGCACGAAAAACCACAGCAGCGCGCCCAAAAGCAGATACGGCAAAAGCCGCGTTACCTTGAGCGCATTCAAGCCCGCGAGCGCGGCGAGGGTGACGGCCGCAAGACCGAGGAACAGCCAGGACAGGCCCGATCCATAGAACAGCGCGATGATCAGCACCGCCAGGAGATCGTCGATGATCGCGAGTGCCGCCAGGAAGATCTTGAGCGACG
>JAFKFF010000053.1 GCA_017307315.1 Alphaproteobacteria bacterium | reverse complement strand
CGCTGCACTTTCAGCAGCCGAAGCGCGCCAGCGCCGCAGGCGATGGTGAGATCATCGCCGATGACGTCCCCCGGCATGCCGCTTCCCGTCGCAGGTTCGGCCAGAAGAATTTTCAGCCGCTCGCCGTTCACCTCGCTCCAGGCGCCGGGCCAGGGCGAAAGGCCGCGGATGAGACAATCGATCTCGGCGGCGCTTTTCGTCCAATCGATGCGCGCTTCGTCCTTGGAGATTTTCTTGGCGTAGGTCGCGCCGCCCGTAGCTTGCGGCTGCGCTTCGATGGCGCCGCGCTCCAGCGCACCCAGCGCCCGCACCATCAGATCGGCGCCCAGACGCGCCAGACGCTCGGCCAGTTCGCCCGAGGTCTGACGCCCGATGGTGGCGCGCTCCGCCATCAGCACGGGCCCCGTGTCGAGCCCTTCGTCCATCTGCATCACCATCACGCCGGTTTCAGCATCGCCCGCCATCACCGCGCGTTGGATGGGCGCGGCGCCGCGCCAGCGCGGCAGAAGCGAGCCGTGCAGATTGAAGCAGCCCAGTTTCGGCGCTTCGAGAATGGCTTTGGGCAAGAGCAGGCCATAGGCCACCACCACCGCGGCATCGAGATCGAGCGCCGCGAACGCCGCCTGCTCCTCGGCGCTTTTCAACGACAAAGGCGTGCGGACGTCCAGCCCAGCGGTTTCGGCTAACGTATGAACCGCGCCTTTTTCCAAGGAGAGGCCCCGGCCCTTGGGGCGCGACGGCTGGGAATAGACGGCTGCGATGTCGTGGCCCTGCGCGATCAGCTCGGCCAAGGTCGGCACCGCGAAATCGGGGGTGCCAAGAAAGGCGAGACGCAGAGTCATTGATCCCCCTGCCGCTCGCTTGTGCTCGCGGCGTTCGCTGCTTTCACAGGTCCCCCGGACCTGCTCACGCGCTTTGCGCGCCGCATGCTCACCCCTTCGACAAGCTCAGGGTGAGGATTGTCGCGAAGTCCTCATGCTGAGCCTGTCGAAGCATGAGGACATCACCCGGCAAGCTTCTTGGCTTTTTCCAGCTTCTTGAGCGCCATGCTGCGCTTCAGGCGCGAGAAATGGTCGATGAACAAGACGCCCTGAAGGTGATCCATCTCATGTTGCAGGCAGGTGGCGAGCATGCCATCGGCCTCGATCTGGATCGTCTTGCCGTCGAGATCCAGATATTCGCACCTGATGCGGGCGGGGCGTTCGACATCGTCCCAGATGTCCGGCACCGACAGGCAGCCTTCCTCGAAGGTCGCCACGTCTTCCGAAGCCCAGGTGATCTTGGGATTGATGAAGGCGCGCCAGTTCTTCTTGCCGTCCTTCTGGTCCAAATCCATCACGATGACGCGCTTGGGCACACCGATCTGGATCGCGGCCAGGCCGATGCCTTCGGCGGCATACATGCTGTCGGCCATGTCCTCGGCCAGCTTGCGAATCTCCGCATCCACGGTTTCCACCGGCTCGGAGACGGCTTTCAGGCGCGGATCGGGCGCGATAAGGATAGGGCGTACGGTCATGGCGGTGAGATAAGCCCCCCGCCCCCGAGGGTCAAGGATCGATGGAAATTGCGGTATTCGTTCTGGCGGTTGCGGTGTTCGCGGCCGCGCTGGTCCTGGCCTTTGCCCGGCCGCGCCCGGCGCCGGTGGAACCGCCCGCGCCCGATTCCCGGCTGGATACGCTTCTGGCCAAGCAGGGCGAGATCGGCGGCCAATTCGTCCAGACCATCGCCGCGCAGGAAGCCCTGACCCGCACCCTGGGCGAGCGGCTGGAAGCCCTGGAAAAGCGGGTGGGCGAAAATCTGGCCGCCACCGCCAAGCAGACCGGCGAAACCTTCGTCAGCATCACCGAACGGCTGTCGGTGATCGACGCGGCGCAGAAGAACATCAGCGAATTGTCCACCCATGTGGTGTCGCTGAAAGCGATCTTTTCCGACAAGCAGGCGCGCGGCGCCATGAGCCAGGACCAGATGGAAGCGATCGTCGCCGAGCATCTGGCGCCGGACCAGTATGAATTCCAGGCCACGCTTTCCAACAATGCGCGGCCGGACTGCGCCATCCGCATCCCCAATGTGCAGGCCCGCATCGTGGTGGATTCGAAATTTCCGCTGGAAGCGTTCGAAGCCCTGCGCAAGGCGGACAGCGAAGAGGCGCGCAAGGCGGCGATGATCCAGGTGCGCAACGACCTTCAGAAACATGTGAAGGACATTGCGGAGAAATATCTCATTCCCGGCGAGGTGCAGACGCCCGCCATCATGTTCGTGCCGTCGGAGTCGATCTATGCCGAACTGCATGCCAGCTTCCCGGAGACCTTGCGCCGGGCGCGGCAGATGCAGGTGGTGATCGTTTCGCCCCATGTCTTCATGCTGGTGATCGGCACCATCCAGGGCCTGATGCGCGATGCCAAGATGCGCGAACAGGCCCATGCCATCCAGGCCGCCGTGGGCGCGCTGCTGCAGGATGTGCGGCGAATGGGCGAACGCGTCGGCAAGCTGCGCGACCATTTCGAAACCACAGCCAAGGATATCGGCCAGATCGAGATTTCCATGCGCGGCATCGACCGTCATGCCGAACGTATCGCGCAGGTGGAGTTGAGCGACAAGCCAGAATCTTTACCCAGAAACTAAAGCGCGAGGATTTTTGCGGCGTGAGCAGGAGCGTCGCGCGGAGCGGGCGGTAGCCCGTGAGCACGCGCGACGAACTCACGACGCAAAAGGACCGCGCCTAAAGCGCGCGGCGGGCCTTGAAGGCGGCGGAGAGGGTGCCTTCGTCGAGATAATCCAGCTCGCCGCCCACCGGCACGCCATGCGCCAGCCGGGTCACTTTCAGATCGCCCAGCAGATCCATCAGGTAATGCGCCGTGGTCTGGCCTTCGACGGTGGCGTTCATCGCCAGCACCACTTCCTCGACGACACCGTCCTTCGCCCGCTCCAGCAGAGACGCGATGTTGAGCCGTTCCGGCGTCACGCCGTCCAGCGCCGACAGGGCCCCGCCCAGGACATGATAGCGGCCGCGGAACACGCCCGCCCTCTCCAATGCCCAGAGATCGGCCACGTCTTCCACCACGCAGAGCAGATGCGGATCGCGGCGCGCGTCGCGGCAGATCGCGCAGGGGCTGGTGGTATCGAGATTGCCGCAGATCTCGCAGGCGCGCGTCGCCGCCGCCGCGTCCGCCATCGCCGCGGCCAGCGGCTCCAGCAGCAGGTCGCGCTTCTTCAACAAGACCAGCGCGGCGCGGCGCGCCGAACGGGGGCCGAGCCCCGGCAGCTTCGCCAGCAACTGAATCAGGCGCTCGATTTCGGAACCCGATGCCATCAATCCGCCAGGTCCGCTTCCGGTGCCGAAGGCGTGGCCTCTTCCTGGATCACGTCCCGCACCGCCACGATCTCCGCGCCGGGGAATCTATCGAGCACAGCGCGCACCACCGGGGCCTGCATCACGCTTTCGATGCGCGCCGCCTTGGCGCTGCGCTTCTGTTCGGCCAGGGTCGGCTGGCCGGGTTCGTTGGAGATCGACACCGTCCAGCGCGCGCCGGTCCAGTCGCGCAGGCGTTGCTGCAGATCGCCCGCCAGCGAACGCGGCGCGCGCGCGCTGGGCCGGAACTCCAGCCTTCCTGCTTCCAGCCGCACCAGATGCATGTCGTTTTCGATATGCACTTTCAGCACCGGCGCGCCGTTCTTGAGCGCGAGGACGGCGATATCCTCCAGCCCCTTCATCACCGGCGCGCTGTCCGCCGATGGCGCAGGCACCATTTTCGGCGCCGCCGAAGCCGAGGCGACGGGACCGCGCCCGGGGGCCGAGCCGCCGGGCGACGGCGCGCGTGGTGCCGGCGCATTGCCGTCCAGCACGTCCTTCACCAGCTTGTCGGTGGGCGGCAGATCGGCGGCATAGGAAAGACGGATCAGCGCCATCTCGCAGGCCGAGATCGGACGGGTGGCGTCGCGGACCTCGAACAAGCCCTTGAGCAGCATCTGCCAGGCGCGCGTCAAGGACGGCACGGTGAGCTTGGCGGCCAGGGCCGCGGCCCGCTTGGCCTCGCCGGAGGCGCCGTCGAAAAAGCCCTGCGCCTGCGGCGCCACCTTCAGCCGCGTGAGAAAATGGGTGATCTCCAAGAGATCCTGCATCACCGCCAGGGGATCGGCGCCGGAATCGTAGAGCGCGGAAAGATCGGCCAAGGCTCCCGGCACATCGCCGCCCATCAGCTTTTCGAACAGATCCAGCACCCGGCCGCGATCGGCCAGGCCCAGCATGGCGCGCATCGCTTCCGCCGTGATCGCGCCCGCTTCATTGTGCGCGATGGCCTGGTCGAGCAGGGAGAGCGCGTCGCGCGCGGACCCTTCGGCGGCGCGCGCGATCAAGGCCAGCGCGCCGTCCTCGATCTCCACATTTTCCTTGCCCGCGATCTGGCCGAGATAGGCGGCGAGTTCGCCGGACTCGATTCGGCGCAGGTCGAAACGCTGGCAGCGCGACAACACCGTCACCGGCACTTTCCGGATTTCGGTGGTGGCGAAGATGAACTTCACATGCGGCGGCGGCTCTTCCAGCGTCTTCAGGATGGCGTTGAAGGCCGGCTTGGACAGCATATGCACTTCGTCCAGGATATAGACCTTGTAGCGCGACGACGCCGGGGCATAGCGCACCGCATCGATGATCTGGCGCACTTCGTCCACGCCATTGTTGGAGGCCGCGTCCATCTCCTGCACATCGACATTGCGCGATTCGGCGATAGTGACGCAGGGATCGCAGACGCCACAGGGATGAATGGTCGGATCGGTGCGCTTGCCATCGGGACCGATGCAGTTGAGGGCCCGGGCGATGATGCGCGCCGTGGTGGTTTTGCCGACGCCGCGCACCCCGGTCAGCATGAAGGCATGCGCGATCCGCCCCGTGGCGAAGGCATTGGACAGGGTGCGCACCAGCGCCTCCTGCCCGATCAGGCCAGTGAAGTCGGAGGGCCGGTATTTGCGCGCCAGGACGCGATAGGCTTCCTCAGGACGCTGCCCAAGGTCGAGAGACGGGGTTTCGGACATGGGCGGAGTATAGCAAGCAGCACCGGGGGCAGGTGGGCAAATCGAAGGATTTTTGTGGAAAGGTGAGAGCCCGGCACGACCCGAAACCAATTCGTTACGGCTGCTCCTGCCGCTCGCCTGTGCTCGCGGCGTTCGCGGCTCGAAATGATCCCCCGGATCATTTCGCCCCTTCGGGTCGCCGCTCACCCTTCCCGACCTGACCGGATACGGTGGAAGCCCGTCTGACCCAAGCCGGATTCGGTACGGCTGCTTCGTTCCCGACCTGACCGGGTTAGCGAGCGGCTCGTCCAAACGGACTTCCGAGGCGGGATATAGTCGGAACGTGTCGGAATTGCGAGTCCGGGAAGGGCCACCTAAAAGCAGCCATGCTTTCCTTCACCGGCAATCCCCTCGACCGGGCCAGCGCGGAACGGGCCGACCCGGACTGGGTTTCGGCCCAGCGGGCGCGGCCCGATGCCCGCTTTCTGCCCATCTGGCAGACCAAGCCGCTTTTGGTGGGCGAGCGGGCGGGCTTTCTGGAAGCATTCCGCCTCCATCCGGAACCGGATGCGGCGTGTGTCTTTCTGGGCCTTCGCGAGGGTCAGCCGCTTTTCGCGGTGGCGATGGCCGACAGCGAAGTGCCGCCACTGGCGGGCCTGGGCGAATTCCACGACATGCGCGCCGCCGCTTTCCTGCTGCCCGATGCCGACACCGCCATCGCCGGCCAGGCCAAGGCGCTGATCGATTGGCACCGGCGCCATCGCTTCTGCGCCCAGTGCGGCGCCGAAACCGCGACGCGCGACGGCGGCTATCGACGCCTCTGTCCGGCCTGCGGCGCCGAACATTACCCCCGGACCGATCCGGTGGTGATCATGTTGCCGCTGCTCGGCGAGGAATGCCTGGTCGGGCGCAACGCACGCTTCCCGCTAGGGCTCTATTCCGCTTTCGCCGGCTTCATCGAGCCGGGTGAAACGATGGAAGAAGCGGTGGCGCGCGAATTGAAAGAAGAAGTCTCGCTGGCGATCAGCGCCGTGCGCTATCACGCCTCCCAGCCCTGGCCGTTCCCCTCGTCCTTGATGCTGGGATGTTATGCCGACGCGGCCGCGAAGGATTTTTGCATCGACGCGCGCGAGATCGAGGATGCGCGCTGGATGACAAAAGAGGAGGCGCGCGACCGCCTGGCCGGGAAAATCGAAGACGCGATCAAGATGCCTACCGCCATCGCCATCGCGCGACGGCTGATCGCCGATTGGGCGGCGAAGCCATGATTATCCGGCCAGCGGGACCGGGCGACCATGACAGGCTGGCGCAAATCTGGCTGGAGAGCTGGTATTCCACCGGCCTCAAATCCCTGTTCGATCCGGGGCCGGATATGTTGCGGACACGCATTCCCGAAGAGATTGCCAAGGGCTGGAAGCTTTATGCCGCCGAGGAAGCCGGTGAAATCGTCGCCATGCTGGCGCTCCAGCCCCGCAATTTCTACCTCGATCAACTCTGGGTCGCGCCCGCCCATCAAGGCCGCGGCATCGGCCGCAAGCTGCTGGACTTCACGCGGAAACAATTCCCGGACGAGATCTGGCTGCGCTGCGTGGTGGAAAATGCGCCCGCCTGGGCATGGTACGAGCGCGAAGGCTTTCGCTTCGAAGGCGAGGAGACCGTGCCGCCGTCCAACCTGCGGATGCGCCGCTATCGCTGGACGCGATAGGCTGCGCTTATTTCTTCCTGGGCCGCTTCACCGTCGCGCGCAGCATTTCGCTGCTCACTTCGGCGAGCCGGTTCACATCCACGATCAGTTCGACGGAAATGCGGACCTTGGTCTCGTTCAAAGGCTCGACGGAGGTGATGCGAACGGTGGATGCCGGAAAGGCGCTCATGACGATGCTCTCCCTGACGCTTGCTGAACCTTAAATCAGGGCGCGCAATGGCACAAACGTTCCGCATAAATTTGTAGAAGCGCGAGGGATTTTGTGGCCTGGGCAGGAGGATCGCGGAGCGTGCGGTTAGTACGTGAGCACGTCCGACGAACCCAGGACGCAAAAGACCCGCGCTTTCAACCTGGCATGTCCTCGCGGAAAGGATGGGCCGGATAAACCCCCATGATGGTCAGCTGCGACGTGAAGAAACGCAGCTCCTCCAGCGCGCGGGCCACCGCCGGATCGTCGGGATGGCCCTGGATGTCGGCATAGAATTGGGTGGCGTTGAACGAGCCGCCCAGTTGATAGGATTCCAGCTTGGTCATGTTCACGCCATTGGTGGCGAAGCCGCCCATCGCCTTGTAGAGCGCGGCGGGCACGTTGCGCACCCGGAAGACGAAGGTGGTGACCACCTTGCCGTTGTTGGGCGCGTCCTCGCGCTCGCGCGCCATGATGAGAAAGCGGGTCATGTTGTGATGCTCGTCCTCGACGTCGCGCGCCAAGACCTTGAGGCCGTAAAGCTCGCCCGCCAGCGAGGACGCCAGCGCCGCTGCCGTCGGGTCCTTCATCTCCGCGACATGCTTGGCGGAGCCGGCCGTGTCGTACCAATTGTGAGTGACGAGTTTGCGCTCGCGCACGATGTTGCGCGCCTGGGCCAGCGCCGGCGCCTGGCTGTAAAGGGTCTTGATCCCATCCAGGGTGGCGTCCTTCAGGCCCAGCAGCTGGTGATGGATGGGCAGGAAATGCTCGCCCACAATGTGCAGGCCTGAATCCGGCAGAAGATGATGGATGTCGGCGATCCGCCCCATCAGCGAATTCTCCACCGGGATGACGCAGAGATCGCAGCTGCCGCTCCTCACCGCTTCGATCGCGTCTTCGAAGCTGGCATGGGGAATGGCGGCGGCATGGGCAATCGCCTCGCGCGCGGCGAGGTTGGCATAGGCGCCCGGCTCGCCCTGAAAGGCCACGCGCTTGGCATGCTGTATCGCTTTGGTCATGAG
>JAFKFF010000052.1 GCA_017307315.1 Alphaproteobacteria bacterium | reverse complement strand
GGCATGAGCAAGGATGTGGTCGGCGCGGTGCGCGGCAGCTTCGGGCTGGTCGGCGTGTTCCTGGGGGTGGCGGCGGGCGGCTTTCTGTCCCTGCGCCTGGGTTTGATGCCGGCGGTCTTGATCGGGTGCCTCAGCCAGATGTCGGGCACCGCGCTTTATGCCGTGCTGCCCTTCGCCCACGACCCGGTCACTTTCGCGCTGGTGATGGCGCTGGACAATTTCTCCATCGCGCTGGCGGGCGTCACCCTCGTCGCCTACATGTCCAGCCTGACCAGCCTGGGGTATACCGCGACGCAATACGCGCTTTTGTCCTCCACTTATGCCTGGGCCGGCAAAATCCTGAAGGGCTTTTCGGGTTCGGCGGTCGAGGGCCTGTCATCCCATTTCGGGTTGATGCCGGCCTATGCCCTGTTCTTCCTGGGCTGCGGCGCCATCGGGATACCCGCGCTGATCCTGTTCCTGATCCTGAAGCGGCAGCAACAGCCGGCCTGACGGCCGCGCCGGCAATCCGTTGCGGGTCCCAAGTCCTTGCGCTAGATTATAAATCTGTCGCAGAGGCGGCTTATCCGTATCCGGCAGCGCCCAAAGGGAATCGCGTGGTCAACATCTACGAAGCCGGGCCGTTCGAGGGCAGAGCCGAGCAATGGCCGGTGCTGGCGATAGCAGGTTCGCTGGAGGTACGGCTGGCCGAGACCGAGCATGAGGTCGAGCAGGCCCAGCGGCTGCGCTACACCGTTTTCTATGAAGAGATGAGCGCGATCCCCTCGCCCCGGATGCGGGAGCTGGGCCGGGATTTCGACAAGTATGACGAGGTCTGCGACCATCTTCTGGTGGTGGACCGCGAAGCCCATGGCGAGGACGGCCAACCCCTGGTGGTCGCCACCTACCGCCTGACGCGGGAGAAGGACGCGGCTCGGGCGGGCGGCTTCTATACCGCCGGGGAATACGACATCGCCCCCATGCTGAACGGCCTGCCCGAAGGCACCAAATTCCTGGAACTGGGGCGGTCCTGCGTGTTGAAGAGCTATCGCGCGCGGCCCGGCACCATGCAGCTTCTGTGGAAGGGGCTGATGGCCTATGTCGCCCGCTTCGACATCGACCTGATGTTCGGCTGCGCCAGCCTGGCGGGCACCGACCCCGAAGCCTTGGCCTTGCCCCTGGCCTATCTGCACCATTTCCACGCCATGCCGGCGAACCTGAATGTCCGGGCACGGCCGGAATTGTTCGTGGACATGAACGCCATGCCCAAAGACGCGATCGAGCCCCGCGAGGGCTTGCGCAGCCTGCCGCCGCTGTTGAAAGGCTATGTGCGGGCGGGCTGCTGCATCGGCGATGGCGCGGTGATCGACCGGCAGTTCGGTACCACCGACGTCTTCATCTACTTCCCGCTGTCGGGCATCGACGCGCGCTACAAGAACCGTTTCGGTTTGGTGAAGTGACAGCGCGCTAGCGCGCTGTCATCCCCGGCGAGCGGCGCCCAGCCGCGAGGGGTGAGGTTGGCGGCCAAGCCAACCGAACGCCGAGCTGACCGTGAGGTCAGCGAAGGCCGGTGGAATCCATAGTAGACCAACAACGGCGCTTCTCGTTCGATTTCTGGGTCGGCCGGCTCGTTTCCCCTTGCCGCGCGTGCGTGACGAAGGCCGGCCATGGTGAGAATTGGCATCAGGTTTCATGCACGGTGCACCTTCCATCATCACCAAACCCACCCTCACCATGGGCGGGCTTGACCCGCCCATCCAGCCTTACAGACTGCCTGAATGCCAAAGGGCATCGTCTATATCCTGTCGAGCAAACGAAATGGCACGCTCTATATCGGCGTGACGTCGGACTTGCCAAAGCGTTTGCAAGAGCATCAGGACGGCCATGGTTCTCTTTTCGTAAGACGCTATGGCGTCACGCGGTTGGTCTATTTCGAGGAATATTCGCTGTATGCCGACGCGATCCGGCGGGAAACGAATCTTAAGCGCTGGAAGCGATCGTGGAAGATCGCGTTGATCGAAAAGCACAACCCAAACTGGGATGAGATCAATCTGATCTGAAAATGGATGGGCGGGTCAAGCCCGCCCATGGTGAGACTGTTAGGCCAGATCGAACAAAAGCACTTCGCTTGCGACACGCGAGCGGACGGCGACCTGGTCGAGATCGGTCACGGCGGCGGCATCGCCCGCGCGCAAGGTCTCGTCGCCCACGGTGATCTCGCCCTTCGCCACCTGTATCCAAGCGCGCCGGCCCGGCGCCAGCGGATGGATCGCCTCCACATCCGCATCCAGCTGGGCGGCCCAGATTTCCGCATCCTGCACCAGGCGCACTTCGTTGGGCTGGGGATCGGGCCCGGCGATGCGAGCGAACTTGTTCGTCACCGCCTTGATGTCGATCGCCTTCTGCTCGTAGGACGGGGCGATGCCTTTGCGCGACGGCATGATCCAGATCTGCAGCAGATGGCAGTCGCGGTCGCGGTTGGCGTTGAATTCGGCATGCACCACGCCCGAGCCCGCGCTCATGCGCTGAATCTCGCCCGGCCGGATCACCCCGCCGCCGCCGCTGGAATCCTTGTGCTGCAGGGCGCCGTCGAGAATATAGGTGACGATCTCCATGTCGCGGTGCGGATGGGGCGGAAAGCCGGCGCCGCCCTTGATCCAATCCTCGTTGATCACCCGCAGCGCGCCGAAGCTCTCGAACGCCGGATCGTAATAGTCCGCGAAGGAAAATGTGTGCCTGGAATCCAGCCAGTCGACCCTGGTCGTGCCGCGCTCCTGCGCTTTGCGGACGGTGATCATCTGCGCACCTTCGCTTCCACCGAATCCCAGACCAGCTTGGCGATATCGGCGCCGCCGAAACGCTTGACCTCATGAATGCCGGTCGGCGATGTCACGTTGATCTCGGTCATGTAATCACCGATCACGTCTATCCCAGTGAAAATCAGTCCGCGGCGTTTCAGTTCCGGCCCGATGGCGGCGCAGATGTCGCGTTCACGCGGCGTCAACTCCGTTTTTTCCGGCCTGCCGCCGACATGCATGTTGGAGCGCGCTTCCCCCGCGGCAGGAACGCGGTTGATCGCGCCGGCGAACTCGCCATCGACCAGAATGATGCGCTTGTCGCCCTGGCGCACCTCGGGAAGGTAGCGCTGCACGATGACGGGCTCGCGGTAGAATTGGGTGAACATTTCCAGGAGCGAACCCAGATTCTCGTCGCCCGGGCCGATGCGGAACACGCCCGCGCCGCCATTGCCGTAGAGCGGCTTCAGGATGATTTCCTTGTGGCGGTCGCGGAAATCGCGGATCTGAAGTCCGTCGCTGGTGATCAAGGTGGGCGGGATGAAATCCTGGAATTCGGTAACGAAAAGTTTTTCCGGCGCGTTGCGTACTTCGCGTGGATCGTTGACCACCAGGGTGCTGGGGTGGATGCGTTCCAGAATATGAGTGGCCGAGATATAGGCCATGTCGAAAGGCGGGTCCTGGCGCATCAGGACGACATCCACGGTCGAGAGATCGCGGACGGCGGATTCGCCCAAGGTGAAATGATCGCCCTTCACCGCGCGGACGGCGAGGGGACGCACGCGCGCGCTCACCTTGCCTTCGCCGAAGGACAGATCTCGCGGCCCGTAATAGATGAGGCTGTGTCCGCGCGCCTGCGCTTCCAGCGCCAGGGCGAAGGTGGAATCGCCGCCGATATCGATCTTATCGATCGGGTCCATCTGGATCGCGACACTCAACGCCATGTTCATCCATCCATTCGCCAGGCATCCGGCAGATGCCGGGGCAGCCCTGTCACGGTGACAATATCGAAACGGGCGCCGCGCCGGGCAAGCGCGGGCCGGGAGGCCAGATATAGGGAGGCGGCGCGGGCAATGCGAGTCCGCTGCTCGCCCGTCACCGCCTCTGCGGCCGCGCGGGAAAGCGCGCGCGCCTTGACTTCGACAAAGCAGACCGGGCCGAAGGGACAAAGCGTGACGAGATCGATCTCGCCGGCATGCGTCTTGACGCGCCGGCCCAGAATGCGGTGGCCCTTGAGCCGGAGCAGCCAGGCCGCCAGCGCTTCGCCGCGATGGCCGCGCGCCTCGGCCTTGCGCCGGTCAGCCATTCTTGATCTCGAGCCCCATGGCATAGACCGTCTTGCGCGGAACGCCGGTCAGGTCTGCAATCATTTCAGAGGCGGGCTTGAGCGGCATGAAGGCGAGCGCCGCACGCAGCGCCGATTCCACTTTGCCGAGATCGGCCTCGGTTTCATGCGGCGGCGAGACCAGCACCGTCACTTCGCCCTTGGGGGCGCCGTCTCTTTCATAAGCGGCCGCCAGATCGGCCAGGGTACCGCGCCGCACCTCTTCGTGCAGCTTGGTCATTTCGCGCGCCACCGCGCCGCTGCGCGCGCCCAGCACGGTCATCATGTCCTTCAGGCTTTCGGCCAGACGCGGGCCGGATTCGAAGAAGATCAACGTGGCGCGAATAGCCTTCAATTCTTCCAGCGCGCTTTGCCGTTCGCCGGACCTCACCGGCAGAAAGCCCGCGAACAGAAAGCGGTCCGAGGGCAGGCCCGACAGCACCAGGCCGGTCAGCGCCGCCGACGCGCCGGGCAAGGCCTGGACGGACAAACCGTCCTCGATGGCCGCGCGCACCAGCTTGAAACCGGGATCGCTGACCAGGGGCGTGCCGGCATCGCTGATCAGCGCGACGCGCCCGCCGTGGCGGATCTGTCCCAGAAGGCGCGGGCGTTCGCGCGCGGCATTGTGGTCGTTATAGGCGGTAAGCGGCTTGGAGATGCCGTGAATGGCAAGCAGCTTGGCGGAGACGCGGGTGTCTTCGGCGGCGATGACATCGACGCGCCGCAAGATCTCCAGCGCCCGGAGGGTGATGTCGGCGGCATTGCCGATGGGGGTGGCGACGACATAGAGCCCCGGCGCCAGATCGTCCTTCAAATCGCCCCGATGTTCCGGTTTACCGGGGGCGGCGCTGACCTTACTCTGTGCCCCAACGCGTTGGCCTTCCTGGGAACTATTCAATGATGGGCGTCTCTTCATTCCGGCCGGCGGTCCGTTTTGCCCGCCTTTGTGCCATCCTGGCCGCCGCCGCGATAGCGGGATTGAGCGCCTGCACGCCCCCGCCGCCCCCGCCGCCCAAGGTGGTGGCGCCGCCCCCGCCGGTCGCGGCCAATCCGCTGGACCGGGACCTGCCCAGCTATCTGCGTCTGCCCAACACCCCGCCCGGCACCACGCCGATCCGGGTGGGCATCATGCTTCCCTTCTCCAGCCCCGCCGCGGGGACCCGCGCCCTGGCCGACGCGATGCTGAAATCGGCGGAACTGGCCCTGTTCGACAGCGGCAATCGCGACATTCTTTTGATTCCCGCCGACGAAGGCACCTCAGCCGCCAGCGCAGGCGCCGCCGCCACCAAGCTTCTGGGTCAGGGGGCGGAGATCATTCTGGGACCTCTGTTCGGTCCATCGGTGTCGGCGGTGGCGCCGATCGCGCGCGACCGCGGCATTCCGGTCCTCGCCTTCTCGACCGAGCGCAGCGTGGCGGGCGACGGCATCTACCTGCTCTCCTTTCTTCCGCAGAACGAAGTCAAGCGCGTGGTGAGCTATGCCGCCTCGCAAGGTCACCGCAATTTCGCGGCGATGGTCCCGCAAACGCCCTATGGCGATCTGGTATCGAGCGTCTTCAGCGACGCGGTGAAAAGCGCCGGCGGCACCATCGTGGATACCGAGCACTTCGTCCCCACCACCAACACCGTCATGGCGCCGGCCGCCTCCATCGCCAAGAGCAACGCCGACGCGGTGATGATCGCCCAGGGCGGGCCGGTCTTGCGCGCCATCGCGCCGTCCCTGGCATTCAACGGCTTCGATCCGGCCAAGGTGAAACTCTTGGGTACGGGCTTGTGGGACGATCCCGGCATCGCGCGCGAACAGGCGCTGGACGGCGGCTGGTTCGCCGCGCCCGAACCCAATGCCGACAATGCCTTCAACGAGAAATACCGCGCCGTTTATGGCGCGGCGCCGCCGCAGCTGGCGTCCTTGTCCTACGACGCGGTGTCGCTGGTGGCGCTGCTCGCCAAGGGCGAGCCCTATCATCGCTTCACCAGCGCGGCCTTGATGGACCCCAACGGCTTTGCCGGCGTGGACGGCATCTTCCGCTTCAATGCCGACGGGACGTCGGAGCGGGGCCTGGCGGTGCTGGAAGTGGAACAAGACGGCTTTCATGTCGTCAGCCCCGCGCCCAAGACCTTCCAGCCGAGAAGTTTTTGACGCTCTGTCTCCCTCATGGTGAGCCTGTCGAACCATGAGGGTGCGTGTGCGGTTGGCTGTCTCCTCCCGCTGCTCGCTCAAGCTCGCAGCGCGCGTCGCAAACGCTCCGCGCCCTTCGACAAGCTCAGGGTGAGGAGTGGTGTCTAATTCAACAGCGCGGCAATAACGGCATTCAAGACCAATCGCCCCTTCGGCGTCGCGATGAGCCGGTCGCCATCCTGGCGCAGAAGGCCTTGTTCTATCAGCGGCGCGATTTTTTTTGGCGGCGGACGCGACTGCCAGCGCTGCTCATAAGCGGCGAGATTGATCCCTTCCGCCAAACGCAGATTCATCAACAGATGCTCGCGTGCCGCATCGGCGTCTTCGATGGCGGTGAAATCGGCAAAAGCGTTTTCGCCCTTCGCCACCAGTTCGCGCCAGCGTTCCGGCAACCGCACGGTGGCGGTGGCGATGCGCTTGGCGCCCAGCATCAACCGGCCATGGGCACCCGGACCCACCCCCGCATAATCGCCGTAACGCCAATAGATCAGATTGTGCCGGCTTTCCGAGCCCGGGCGGGCATGGTTGGAAATCTCGTAGGCGGGAAGGCCCGCGGCTTCCGTCAATTCCTGCGTGGTTTCAAAGAGGCCCGCCGCCAGATCGTCGCCGGGAATGCGCAACTTGCCGTTCCGGTGCAGCAGCGCGAAAGGCGTCTCGGGCTCGATGGTGAGTTGATAGAGCGACAAATGATCGGTGCCGAAGGATAGTGCCTGTTTCAATTCCGCGCGCCATTGCGCGTCGCTCTGGTCCGGCCGGGCGTAAATCAGATCGAGCGAGACGCGGCCGAAATGCTGCATCGCCAGGGCTAGGGCGGCGCGCGCTTCCTGAGCGTTGTGCAACCGGCCCAGGAATTTCAGGTCGGCGTCGTTCAGCGCCTGCATTCCCAGCGACACGCGGTTGACGCCGGCGGCGCGATAGTCGGCAAAGCGCGCGGCATCGGCGCTGGCGGGATTGGCTTCGAGCGTCACTTCGAGATCGTTTGCCAGCCGCCAGCGGCGCGCGATCCTGTCCAGGATTCGCGCCACCGACCCGCCCTGCATCAGCGACGGCGTGCCGCCGCCGAAGAAGATCGTTTCCACGATGGGCCGGTCCGGGCCTTGGGTGTCCGCCGTCCAGTCCAGTTCACATTCAATCGCTTGAACCCATCCGCTTTCATCGATCGCGGTGCGGACATGGCTGTTGAAGTCGCAATAGGGGCATTTGGCGGCGCAGAACGGCCAGTGGACGTAAATCCCAAAGGCCATTGGCTATGCTTTCAAAATTGATGGCATCATTATCCTCCATGGGCGGGCCCCCGCCGCGCACAGCGCGGCAAGGGGAAATGACCCGCCCATCCAGGCAGCAAATCCCGCACCCGTCAGTTCTGGATGGCCGGCTCGGAGGCCGGCCATGGTGAAAAGAGACAACGAATAATTCTATCCCAGAATCGTTCAGAAAGATTCGGCGAGGATGCCGCTATGCAGGAGCTTCTCGAACGCGCGGGCGCGGTGGCTCATGGCATTCTTCACATGCGGATCGATCTCGCCGAAGGTCTGCTCATGCCCGTCGGGAATGAAGACGGGATCGTAGCCGAAGCCCAGCTTGCCGCGCGGCGGGAATGTCAGGCGGCCTTGCACTTCGCCTTCATAGGTTTTCACCTCGCCAT
>JAFKFF010000051.1:12832-19658 GCA_017307315.1 Alphaproteobacteria bacterium | reverse complement strand
GTCGGGCGCGGGCAAATCCAGCATCAGCCGCATTCTCGACCGTTTCTACGGTATCCGCGAAGGAAGGGTGACCATCGACGGCCAGGATATCCGCGATGTCACCCAGACATCCTTGCGCGCCGCCATCGGCATCGTTCCCCAGGATACGGTGCTGTTCAACGACACGGTGCGCTACAATATCGCCTATGGCCGCATCGGCGCGGATGAGGCGGACATCCGCGAAGCGGCGCGGCTCGCCCAGATCGACAAATTCATCGTCAACCTGCCGCAAGGCTATGACGCGATGGTGGGCGAGCGGGGGCTGAAGCTCTCGGGCGGCGAAAAGCAGCGCGTCGCCATCGCCCGCACCATCCTGAAGAACCCGCCCATCCTGTTGCTGGACGAGGCGACCAGCGCGCTCGACACCGGCACCGAACGCGAGATTCAGGGCGCGTTGAGCGACGTCTCGCGCGGACGCACTGCGCTGGTGATCGCGCACCGGCTTTCCACCGTGATCGATGCCGACGAGATTCTGGTGCTGGACCATGGCCAGATCATCGAGCGCGGCCGCCATTCCGAATTGCTGGCGTTGAACGGTCATTACGCCTCGATGTGGAACAAGCAGCGCGAAGCCGCCGCGGCGCGCGAGAAGCTGAAAGAGGTCGAGAACGATCCGGACGTCGCGCCGAACGTGGCCAAGCCCGTACCGGCTTAGCGTCACGCTTATCCCGCGAGCACGAGAGATTTTGGCGTCTGGCTAGGAGCGTCGCGCGGGTCCATAGCAGCAGCGTATGGACGCGTATAGCACGTGAGCACGCGCGACGACGCCAGGCGTCAAAAGATCCGTGCGATCAAATGATCTCAACCCGGTCGACTTCCACGCCCTTGTTCCCCTGGCGCGTGGAATAGCGGATGCGCTGGTCGGGCTCGACCGCCTGCACCCCCGAACGCCGGAGCGCGCTGGCATGCAGATAGATGTCGCTGGCGCCCGAATCCGGCATCACAAAGCCGAAGCCCTTCTGGTCGTTGAAGAACTTGATCTTGCCTTCGACCATGGGGCCGGTGGGGCCGCTGTCGCGATAGCCGCGCCCGCCGCCGAAACGGTCGCCGCCGAAATCCCGGCGGGGTCCCCGCGGGGAGGACGCTTCCGCGGTGGAAAGATCGACGCTGTGAACGGCAACCACCTGAAGCCCGCGCTGGGAATCCGCCAGATCGCAGATGATGGTCGCGCCTTGCGGCACTTCGCTGTGGCCGACGGCCTGCAGCGCCGAGGCGTGGCAGAATGCATCGCCTCCGTCGTTCAGGGTTATGAAGCCATACCCCTTGGTCGCGTTGAACCACTTCACTTTGCCCGTCGCAGACGTTTGCGCGAGGGGCTTGAACCCTTCGTTGTCGTAATGAGCCATTTTGAACCGACGCCACACCCAAGCCGGTTGATAACAGAACGCCCCCACGTCCGGCTGCGAGCAGGGCGCAATCCGGTATGATGACTACAGAAACAAGCAGCCTGCAAGCGAGGTTAAGAGAAGGTTGCGGCGCGGAAAGCCTGGGCTTTTTTGCTGCATTGCGAAATTTACTTGACTTTAAGGGGCTTGGCTCCGATATAGCGGTCATCCCGTTGCGACCGCACAAAGGCTTTGGGCCTCATCGCCGGGAAATTTTTGAACCTCCGTTCCCTCCAGTGTGCGTGGAAGACGGCAACAGCCGTTCCCGTGCGACGCCCGATTTGGCGCGCGCGGTCTTCCGGTTTTAAGGACTATTGTGACTGACGTAACGTTTGCCGCCCTTGGCGTCGCCGAGCCGATCCTCCGCGCGCTCGCGGCGGAGAATTACACCCATCCCACTCCCATCCAGGCGCGCGCCATCCCGGCGCTGCTGGCGGGCCGCGACCTTTTGGGCATCGCCCAGACCGGCACCGGCAAGACCGCCGCCTTCGGCCTGCCGCTGCTGCAGAAACTCTCCATCGGCCATGTCCCGCCCCGGCCGCGCGAGGCCAAGGCGCTGATCCTGGCGCCCACCCGCGAACTGGCGGTGCAGATCGAGGATAGCCTTCGCATCTATGGCCGCTTTCTCAACCTGAAGCGCGCCGTCATCCTGGGCGGCGTCAGCCAGAACGCCCAGATCAACGCCATGAAGAACGGCGTGGATATTCTGGTGGCGACGCCGGGCCGCCTGCTCGACCTGGTGCAGCAGAAGCATATCCGCCTGGACACGGTGCAGGTCTTCATCGTCGACGAAGCCGACCGCATGCTCGACATGGGCTTCATCCGCGACGTGCGCAAGATCGTGGCGCATTTGCCCAAGGCGCGTCAGTCGATGCTGTTCTCCGCCACCATGCCCGACGACATCGTCAAGCTGGTGGGCGACATGCTGAAATCGCCGGAGCGGATCGAAGTGACGCCGCAGGGACGCACCGCCGACCGCATCGAGCAGAAGCTTTACTATGTGCCGATGCCGCAGAAGCGCCAGCTCCTGAGCGTGCTGCTGAAGGACGAAGCGATGAACCGCGTCATCGTTTTCACTCGCACCAAGCATGGCGCCAACCGCGTCAGCGAACATCTGAGCAAGAGCGGCGTGGTGGCCGAGCCCATTCACGGCAACAAGAGCCAGAATGCCCGCCAGCGCGCGCTGGAGATGTTCCGCACCGGCAAGGCCCGGGTTCTGGTGGCGACTGACATCGCCGCGCGCGGTATCGACATCGACGACATCTCGCATGTGATCAATTTCGAGCTGCCCAACGAACCGGAAAGCTATGTCCACCGCATCGGCCGTACCGCGCGGGCGGGCGGGGAGGGCATCGCCATCTCGTTCTGCGATGCGTCGGAGCGGGATTATCTGCGCGATATCGAGCGGCTCACCCGCAACAAGATCACGGTGGTGCCACACGACCTGCCCGAATTGACCGAAGCCCAGAAGGCTCAGGCCGAAGAACAGCGCCGTCCCCACGGCCATCGTCACGGCAAGCCGCATGGGCATAAAGGCCACAAGAGCGGCAAGCCCGGCGGACAGGGCCAGCCGGCCAAGAAGCGCAATGGTGCGCGCGCCCACTGGCACCGCAAGCGCGACGCCGCCTGACGGCCATGACTGCGATCCTTGTCGATGGCGATGCCTGCCCGGTGAAGGCCGAGGTGGAGAAGGTCGCCATCCGGCACAGGCTGGACGTCACCATCGTCAGCAATGGCGGATTGCGCCCTTCGATCCATCCGCGCATCTGCCATGTGCTGGTGCCCGAAGGCCCGGATGCCGCCGACGACTGGATCGCCGCGCATGCCGGGGCCAAGGACATCGTGATCACGGCCGACATCCCGCTGGCGGCGCGCTGCCTTCAAAAAGGCGCGCGCGTCATCGCACCCAATGGCAAGCCGTTCACGAATGACAATGTCGGCATGGCGCTGGGCATGCGGGAATTGAACCGGCACCTGCGCGAGGTCACGGGCGGACAGACCTATCATGCCGGTTTTTCGAAGCAGGACCGTTCGCGGTTCCTGGGCGAACTGGAAAATTGCATCCAGGCCCTGAAGCGCGCAGGCTAGAGTGATGTCCGACGCTCCCGCCTTCGGCCTTCGTCTCGAAAATCACTACGCGCGGTTGCCGGGTGAATTTTATACCCGGATGCCGGCGGAGCGCGTGGGCGAGACGCTTACTCTTTTGCACGCCAATCCCGAGGCGGCCGCGTTGATCGGGCTCGGTCCATCGGTTTTTTCCGATCCGGACTTCGTGCCGGTCTTTTCGGGGCGAAAAATGCTGGGTGATTTTCAGCCCCTGGCGATGGTCTATTCCGGCCACCAGTTCGGCGCCTGGGCGGGGCAGTTGGGCGACGGCCGTGCGTTGCTGATCGGGCAGGCGCGCGATGCGAAGGGCGATCTGTGGGACATCCAGCTCAAGGGCGCCGGTCTCACGCCCTATTCACGCTTCGGCGACGGGCGCGCGGTGATGCGCTCCACCATCCGCGAATATCTGGGCAGCGAAGCGATTGCCGGGCTTGGCATTGCCACCAGCCGGGCGCTTTCGATCGTCGCCACCGGAGAAACCGTGATGCGCGAGCAGCCCGAGCCGGGCGCCATCCTCACCCGCCTGGCGCGCAGCCATGTTCGCTTCGGCCATTTCGAGCATTTCCATCATCGCGGGAAGCACGATCAGGTGCGGCTTCTGGCCGATCATGTGATCGGCGAATATTTTCCGGCATTCGCCGGCGATTATGCGGGCTGGTTCGGCGAAGTGGCGAAACGCACCGCCGAATTGATGGCCGAATGGCAGGCCGCAGGCTTCGCCCATGGCGTGATGAACACCGACAATATGTCCATCCTGGGGATCACGCTGGACTACGGGCCTTACGGTTTTCTGGATGCCTATGATCCCGACTTCATCTGCAACCATACCGACGAAGGCGGGCGCTATTCCTTCTCCAACCAGCCCGGCATCGGGCATTGGAACCTGCGCGCCCTGGCGCTGGCGCTTTCCAGCCTGATCGACGGCGATGCGCTGGTGAAGCATCTGGACGCCTATGAGGGCATCTTCGTCGACCGCTTCCGCGCCCTGATGCGCGCCAAGCTGGGGCTGGTGCGCCGGGAAGAAGGCGACGACGATCTGATCCGTTCCCTCCTGCAACTGATGGCCAAGACCCGGGCCGACTATTCCCAAGCCTTTCGCGGCCTCACCCAGACCGGCGAGGACTGGCTTTTCCTGTTCGGCCCGGCCCGCGAGGCGGCACTGGCCTGGCGCGAACGCTACCGCGCCCGCATGGACGGGGAGGGCGACCGGCGGGCCGCCATGGACGCGGTCAATCCCAGATATGTCTTGCGCAACTGGGTGGCCGAGACCGCCATCCGGGCGGTCGAGGACCGGGGCGATGCGGGGCCGCTGGACCGCATCCTGCGGCTGGTGCAGGCCCCTTACGCCGAGCATCCCGGCGAGGAAGCCTTATCCGAGCCGCCGGCCCCGGAATTCGCCGGTCTTTCCGTCTCCTGCTCGTCCTGAAAGCGCCGATTTGTAGAGCGTTTCGCGTTTCATGGAATCGCGAAACGCTCTATCTCTTTGTTTTGTCGCGGTTCCGGACGGAGTTGCTTAGCGTCAGCGTCGTGGCAACCGCTACACATTTTTCCTGGAACCGCTCCCAGAAAACGGGTGGCGGGGCCGGGGCCAAATGAGTATGGTCCCGCCGCCATGGAACCCTTCAAAAAGCTGGACGGCATCGCCGCCCCCCTCAACATGATCAATGTCGACACCGACATGATCATTCCCAAGCAATTCCTCAAAACCATCCGCCGCACCGGCCTGGGCAAGGCCCTGTTCGACGAGATGCGTTACAAGCCCGATGGCAGCGAGATTCCCGATTTCGTGCTGAACAAGCCGGCCTACCGCAAGGCGCAGATCCTGGTGACGGGCGAAAATTTCGGCTGCGGCTCCTCGCGCGAGCATGCGCCCTGGGCGCTGCTCGATTTCGGCATCCGCTGCGTCATCGCGCCCAGCTTCGCGGATATTTTCTACAACAATTGCTTCAAGAACGGCATCCTGCCGATCAAGCTGCCGCAGGATATCGTCGACAAGCTGATGGACGATGCGATGCGCGGCGCCAATGCCCGCATTTCGGTCGATCTGGAAGCGCAGGAAATCCGCGGCCCCGACGGCGGCATGGTGAAGTTCGAGGTCGATCCGTTCCGCCGCCAATGCCTGCTCAACGGCTGGGACGATATCGGTCTGACCCTGCGCGACGAAGACCAGATCTCGGCCTATGAGAAGAAGCACAAGACCGACGCGCCCTGGCTGTAAGAGGACGACATGCACAATATTCTTCTGACGCCGGGCGACGGCATCGGCCCCGAAGTGATGGACGCGACCCAGCGGGTGCTGTCCTGGTACGGCAAGAACCGCAATTTCGGCTATACGGTCGAGGAAGGCCTGGTCGGCGGCACCGCGTTCGAAAAGACCGGCCGCTCCGATCCCGACGAAACCATCGAAAAAGCGAAACGTGCTGACGCCGTGCTGTTCGGCGCCGTGGGCGGGCCGCAATGGGATTCTCTGCCCTTCACGCAAAAGCCGGAACGCGGTCTGCTCCGCCTGCGCAAGGATCTGGAACTGTTCGCCAACCTCAGGCCCGCGCTCTGCTTCGACGCGCTGAAGGACGCCTCCACCCTGAAGCCGGAAATCGTTTCCGGTCTCGATATCCTGATCGTGCGCGAGTTGACCGGCGGGGTTTATTTCGGCGAGCCCAAGGAAACCACCAGCTTGCCCGACGGTCAGAAGCGCGCCGTGGATACGCAAGTTTACACGACCTCCGAAATCGCCCGCATTGCCCGCGTCGCTTTCGAGCTGGCGCGGCTGCGCGGGGGCCGCGTGGCCTCGGCCGAGAAGTCGAATGTTATGGTGACCGGCGTCTTGTGGCGCGAAGTCGTCAGCAAGGTGCACAAGGAAGAGTTTGCCGACGTGCAGCTCTCCCATGTCCTGGCTGACAATTGCGCCATGCAGCTGGTGCGCAATCCCAAGCAGTATGACGTGATCGTCACCGACAATCTGTTCGGCGATGTGCTGTCGGACGAAGCGGCGCAGCTCACCGGCTCCATCGGCATGCTGCCCTCGGCGTCGCTGGGCGCGAAGGTGAACGGCAAACAGGCGGCGCTGTACGAGCCCATCCATGGTAGCGCGCCCGACATCGCGGGCAAGGGCCTTGCCAATCCCATCGCCTCCATTCTCTCCTTCGCCATGTGCCTGCGTTATTCTTTCGGCCGCGTCGAAGATGCCAAGCTGCTGGACAAGGCGGTGGAGCGGGTGCTGGCCGACGGTTATCGCACCGGCGACATCATGCAGCCGGGCATGACTCAGGTCGGCACGCAAGCGATGACGCACCAGA
>JAFKFF010000051.1:0-12821 GCA_017307315.1 Alphaproteobacteria bacterium | reverse complement strand
CTTCCCGCGCATAACGACCCCGTCAACTTCGGGAACCCAATCGCAGCCGCGGCGCCTCTGCGGCTGCGACAAGTTGTAAACATGGGAAAAAGGTAATTCTCCCGATCGCTTGTGCGCGAAGTTGGCGACAATTATGAGCGACTTGAAGACTAGAAAAATTGTGCGCCGCAGGAACATTCCGGAGTGCGGCAGGTTATCGCTTTGGGAGAGCCCGGAGCCCTAACCCCGTGCGTTCCGGTGATGGGTTGCGTCGCGCACGTTCCATCACAGGGCCTTGCCTGCCATGACCGTCAGTGAATTCAGACCTTCGACCAAACAGGACGCTCGCTTGCGCGAAACCGGGCACAATCAGAACGTGCCGCATGCGACGCGTCCGCCCGGCGACGCCGCCCCTCATGGCGCGTCTCCGGAGCGGAGAAGGCGGATCGTCATCGGATTGGCGTTGCTTGCGATCGCGGGGTTGGGCTGGTTCGGCGCCGAGCGCTTTTTCACGCCAGCCGAGAAACCGCCGCCGCCCGCGCCGGTCCGCACCGCCCGCGCCGAAAAGCAGGATGTGCGCGTGATGCTCAACACCATCGCCACGGTGGTGTCGCCGGCCACGGTTCAGGTCACTGCCCAGGTGCAGGGCAAGCTGCTCAAGGCCTATTTCCAGGAAGGCCAGATCGTGCACAAGGGCGATCCCCTGTTCCTGATCGACCCGGTGCCGTTCCAGAATGCGCTGGCGCAGGCGAAGGCGCAGCTTGCCAGGGATACCGCCACGGCCGAAGCGGCGGCGAACGACCAGCGCCGCTATACCGCGCTCTATGCCCAGAACGCGATCTCCCAGCAGCAGCGCGACCAGGCGGTGGCGACAGCCAAGGCGGACGCGGCGGTGGTCGAAGCCGATGAGGCCGCTGTCGCCATCGCGGCCGAGAATCTCAGCTATACGCGCATTCTTTCACCCATCGACGGCAAGACCGGGCCGATCCTGATTCAGCCAGGCAATCTCATAACCGTCGCCGCGGCCACGCCGCTGGTCACCATCGCCCAGGTGCGGCCGATCAAGCTTTCGGTCTTCGTGCCGCAGAACCGGCTCACCCAGATTCAGAACCAGATGCGGGCGGGCAAGCTGGAAGCGGTGGTGCCGATGCCGGGCGCCGAAAAGGGCCGCGAGCAGGCAAAGGTGGATTTCATTTCCAACAGCGTGGCATCCAACACCGGCACCATCGAGTTGCGCGCCACCTTCCCCAACCAGGACCGGCGCCTGGTTCCCGGCCAGAGCGTCACGGTGGGGATTACGCTCGACCAGATCGCGGGCGCCACCGTGGTGCCGCGCGATGCCGTCAATGTGGGGCCGGATTCGAGTTACGTGTATGTCGTGGATGCGGACGACATCGTCTCCTCCAAGACCGTCAAGGTCTTGAACGATGACGGCACGCTGGATGCCGTTGAGGGCGAGGTGAAGCCGGGCGACCGGGTGATCGTGGAAGGCCAGTTGCGCGTTGTGCCTGGCGCGAAGGTGGCGATCCGCAACCAGGGTCCGGCGCCCGCGGCGCAGTCCGCCGACCTTCCGTCATGAATATTTCGAAAGTCTTCATCGAACGGCCGGTTCTGACCACCCTGCTGATGGCGGCCTTGGTGATCTTCGGCCTGTTCGGCTATTCCAACCTGCCGGTCAGCGAATTGCCGGCGGTGGACTTCCCCACCATCTCGGTTTCCGCCAACCTCCCGGGCGCCGATCCGGAAACCATCGCCTCGGCGGTGGCGACGCCGCTGGAGAACCAGTTCTCCACCATTCCGGGTGTCAGCTCGATGACCTCGACCAGCTCTTCGGGCCGCACCTCCATCACCATCCAGTTCGACCTGGACCGCAACATCGACGGCGCGGCCGCGGACGTGCTGGCGGCGATACAGCAGGCGGCGCGGCAATTGCCGGTGAACATGCCTTCGCCGCCCACCTTGCGGAAGGTCAATCCAGCCGACTCGCCGATCCTCTTCCTGGCGATGCAGTCCGATTCCATGCCACTCTATCAGCTCGACAAGCTGGCGGAGAATCTCCTGGCGCGCCAGCTCTCCACCTTGAACGGCGTCGCCCAGGTCAACGTCTTCGGCGCGGCGTCTTATGCGGTGCGCTTGCAGATGGATCCCAAGGCGCTCGCCTCGCGCAACATCGGCATCGACCAGGTGGCGAGCGCGGTGCAGGCCGCCAATGTCAACATCTCGACCGGCCAGTTGAACGGGCCCAGCCAGGCGACCCTGATCCATGTCAACGGGCAGCTGGCGGACGCGGCGCAGTGGAACCGGCAGATCATCGCCTATCGCAACGGCGCGCCGGTGCGCATCCAGGATGTGGGCCGCGCCGTCGACAGCTATCAGAATGTGCTGGCCGCCAGCTGGTACAATGGCAAGCGTTCGATCGTGTTGTCGGTGCAGCGCCAGCCCGGCTCCAACACCATCCAGATCGTGGACGCGATCAACAAGGTGATCCCGCGCTTCATCCAGTCGATGCCGAAATCGGCGCATCTGTCGGTGCTCTACGACCGCAGCCAGTCGATCCGCGCTTCGGTTTCCGACGTCCAGACCACGCTTCTGATCGCCGCCGCGTTGGTGGTGGCGGTGATATTCCTGTTCCTGCGCACTCTGTCGGCGACGGTGATCCCGTCCCTGGCGCTGCCCATCGCGGTGATCGGCACCTTCGCGGCGATGGCGCTCCTGGGCTATAGCCTCGACAATCTCTCGCTGATGGCGCTGACCCTGTCGGTGGGCTTCATCGTCGACGACGCCATCGTGATGCTGGAGAATATCGTCCGCCATGTCGAGGAGGGCGAAGAGCCGCGCGAAGCGTCCCTGAAAGGCTCGGGCGAGATCGCCTTCACCATTCTTTCCATGACGGTCTCGCTGGCGGCGGTCTTCATTCCCGTGGTCTTCATGGGCGGCATCATCGGCCGGCTGCTGCACGAATTCGCCGTCACCATCGTGATGGCGATCCTGATTTCGGGCGTGATCTCGGTGACCCTGACGCCGATGCTCTGCTCGCGCTTTCTCAAGGCGGGGAAGGGCGCGGAGCACGGCAAGCTCTACCGCTGGACGGAAGCGGGCTTCGACCGCCTGCAGGACGGCTACGAACGCTCGCTGCGCTGGAGCATGGGCCATAGCCGCTTCATCCTGGCGTTGTTCGCGGCCAGTCTGGTGGCGACGGTGGCGCTGTTCATGACCATCCAGATGGATTTCATTCCCTCCGAGGATACCGGCCAGATCAACGTCAACACCGAGGCGGACGACCGCACCTCCTTCGCCCAGATGGTGAAGTACCAGAAGCAGCTTGCCGACATCGCCGCCGCCGACCCCAATGTCCAGGGGATCATGTCCAGCGTCGGCGCGGGCGGGGCGCGTACCGGCAGCAACACCGGTTCGATGCTGTTCAAGCTCAAGCCCGCGTCCGAGCGCGATCTCAGCGCCGACGAGGTGATCCAGGAACTTCGGCCCAAGCTGGCCAAGGTGGTGGGGATCAACGCCTTCATGCAGAACCCGCCCGCGATCCGCGTCGGCGGACGCCAGTCCAAGTCGATGTATCAGTACACGCTGCAGGATACCGACCAGGACGAGCTGCGGCTTTATTCCGGCAAGCTGCAGGAGGCGTTGAAGCACGCGCCCGGCTTCGCCGACGTCACCAGCGACATGGATTTCGCCAGTCCCTCGGTCGATATCGAGATCGATCGCGACCAGGCCGCCAGCCATGGCGTCTCGATCGCTTCCATCGAGACCGCGCTCGGCGCCTCTTTCGGCGGCCAGCAGATCTCCACCATCTATGCCAGCGACGCCGAATATTGGGTGATGCTGGAGCTGCTGCCCCAGTACCAGAACGACGTCAACGATATCGGCCAGCTCTACATATCCTCCAGCCTGGGCGGGAACGGCGGCCAGACGGGTTCCGCGGCGGGCGTCAATCCCAATGGCGGCACCAGTGGCGCCAATGCCGGAGCCAACACCGCCTCCGCGCTGGTGCCGCTCAGCGCGGTCACGAAAATGACGCCCGGCACCATGCCGCTGGCGGTCAACCATCTGGGCCAGCTTCCCGCAGTGACCATCTCCTTCAACCTGACCAGCGGTTATGCGCTGTCGGATGCGGTCGCCGCGATCGACCGGGCCCGCGCCTCGCTCAACATGCCCGAGACCGTGTTCGGCCAATTCCAGGGCCAGGCGCAGGCATTCCAAAGCTCGATGGGCAATATGGGCCTTCTGCTCGCCATCGCCATCATCACCGTCTACATCATTCTGGGCATTCTCTATGAAAGCTTCATCCACCCCCTGACCATCCTGTCCGGCCTGCCGTCGGCGGCGACGGGTGCGTTGATCACCTTGTGGCTGTTCGGGGTACCGCTCAGCCTCTATGCCCTGGTCGGCATGATCATGCTGATCGGCATCGTGAAGAAGAACGCGATCATGATGATCGATTTCGCGCTGGCCCGCGAACGCGGCGGCGAGAAGGCCGAGCCGCGCCAGGCGATCTATGAAGCCGCCATCGTCCGCTTCCGTCCCATCATGATGACCACCATGGCCGCCTTGATGGGTACCCTGCCGGTCGCCATTGGCCTGGGCGCCGGTTCGGAAGCGCGCCGTCCGCTGGGCCTGGCGGTGGTGGGCGGTTTGATTCTGTCCCAGGCGCTGACGCTCTACATCACGCCGGTGATCTATGTGTATCTGGATGCGGCAGGAAAGCGGCTGTCGGCCTGGCGCATTTTCGGCGGCCACGCCAAGCCGGAAAAGCCGCCCCATGGCCCTTCCGGTGGACGCGACCCCCATCCCATGCCCGCGGAGTAGCGGAACAGCCATCGCCCCGATGGCGTTTTCGGGCGATGGCCGCGGAGGTTCCCCCGGGGGAAATCCCGGCGCGCGAGCGCGGGGAGGGGCCGGAAAAACCCTAAAAAACACTGGGGGTTAGGTTGAATCCAGACAGGCGTTGCGTTGCTTACGCGCATGCAACATAAAGCTTCGTCTATTTCCCCAAGGCTTGGTATGTCCGTGCCCTTTCGCCGCCTTCTGGTGGCCAATCGTTCCGAGATTGCGATCCGCGTGTTCCGCGCGGCGACGGAATTGGGCATCTCCACCATCGCGGTCTATGCCGAGGAGGACAAGCTCTCCCTCCACCGCTTCAAGGCGGACGAGGCTTATCTGATCGGCAAGGGCAAGGGGCCGGTCGAAGCCTATCTGTCCATCGACGAGATCATCCGGGTGGCGAAAGAAGCGAAAGCCGACGCCATCCATCCCGGCTACGGGCTCTTGTCGGAAAATCCCGAATTCGCGGAAGCTTGCGCCGCGGCTGGCATCGTCTTCGTCGGCCCGTCGCCCAAGACGCTGCGCACCTTGGGCAACAAGGTGGATGCCCGCAATCTCGCCGTCTCGGTGGGGGTGCCCGTCATGCCCGCCAGCCCGCCCTTGCCGGACGATGCGGAAAAGGTGAAGGCGCTGGCGCGCGCGGTCGGCTATCCGGTGATGCTGAAGGCGTCCTGGGGCGGCGGCGGCCGCGGCATGCGCCCGATCGAAAATGAAGATGGCCTTCTCGATGCGGTCTTCACCGCCAAGCGCGAAGCCAAGGCGGCCTTCGGCAAGGACGAGGTCTATCTGGAAAAGCTGGTGCGCCGCGCCCGCCATGTCGAGGTGCAGGTGCTGGGCGACGGCAAGGGCGCCCTGGTGCATCTCTTCGAGCGCGATTGCTCGATCCAGCGCCGCAACCAGAAAGTGATCGAGCGGGCGCCGGCGCCCTATCTCGATGCCGCCACGCGCCAGGACCTTTGCGCGGCGGCGCTCAAGATCGCGGGCGGCACCGATTATGTCGGCGCCGGCACGGTCGAATTCCTGATGGATGCCGACACCGGCAAATTCTATTTCATCGAGGTCAATCCCCGCGTCCAGGTCGAGCACACCGTCACCGAAGTGGTGTGCGACCTCGACATCGTGAAGGCCCAGATCCGCATCGCCGAAGGCAAGCGCATCGGCGTGATGGGCGAGGACGGCGCCTATGAGACCGGCATTCCTCCGCAGGCCGAAATCGCCATGCGCGGTCATGCCATGCAATGCCGCATAACCACCGAGAATCCGGAAAACAATTTCATCCCCGATTACGGCCGCATCATCGCCTATCGCGGCGCCACCGGCTTCGGCATCCGCATCGACGGCGGCACGGCCTATTCCGGCGCGGTGGTGACGCGCTGGTACGATCCCCTGCTGGAGAAGGTCACCGCCTGGGCCTCGACGCCGCAGGAAACCATCGCCCGCATGGAGCGGGCCTTGCGCGAATACCGCATCCGGGGTGTCGCCACCAACCTGCCCTTCCTGGAAGCGGTGCTGCGCCATCCCAAATTCCGCACCAACGCCTACACCACCCGCTTCATCGACGAGACGCCGGAGCTGTTCCAGCTGCCGCCGCGCCGCGACCGCGCCACCAAGCTTCTCACCTATGTCGCCGACGTGACGGTGAACGGCCATCCGGAGACGCGCGGGCGCGCCAAGCCGCCGGCCGATGCGAGAAAGCCCGTGCCGCCGGATTTCGGGAAAAATCCCCCGCCGGGCACCAAGCAGCGGCTGGACGAACTGGGCCCGGAGAAATTCGCCGCCTGGATGAAGAACCGCAAGGAGGTTCTGGTCACCGACACCACCATGCGCGACGCGCACCAGTCGCTGCTCGCCACCCGGGTGCGCACCTATGACATCGCGGCGGTGGCGTCCGCCTATGCCAACGGCCTGCCGCAGCTTCTGTCGCTGGAATGCTGGGGCGGGGCGACATTCGACGTCGCGATGCGCTTTCTGAGCGAGGATCCGTGGGAGCGGCTGGCCCGCATCCGCGAGGCAGCGCCCAATCTTCTCACCCAGATGCTGCTGCGCGGCGCCAACGGCGTGGGTTACACCAACTATCCCGACAATGTGGTGAAGGAATTCGTCCGCCGCGCCGCCGATGCCGGCATGGACCTGTTCCGCATCTTCGATTGCCTCAACTGGACCGAGAATATGCGCGTCGCCATCGACGCAGTGTGCGAGGCGGGCAAGCTGGCGGAAGGGGCGATCTGCTATACCGGCGACATTTTCGATCCGGCGCGCGCCAAATACGATCTGGCCTATTACATCCGCATGGCCAAGGAGATCGAAAAGGCCGGCTGCCACATCCTGGCGATCAAGGACATGGCGGGACTGCTCAAGCCCGCCCAGGCGCGGGTGCTGGTGGCGGCGCTGAAGAACGAAGTGGGATTGCCGATCCATCTGCATACCCACGACACGTCGGGCATCGCGGGCGCCACCATCCTGGCGGCGGTGGACGCCGGTGTGGACGCGGTCGATGGGGCGATGGATGCGATGTCGGGCACCACCGCCCAGCCTTGCCTGGGTTCCGTCGTGGAAGCCTTGCGCCATACCCCGCGCGATCCGGGGCTCGATCCCGAGGCCATCCGCCAGATCAGCTTCTATTGGGAAGCGGTGCGCACGCAATATGCCGCCTTCGAAAGCGACCTCAAGGCGGGTGCATCGGAAGTCTATCTGCATGAAATGCCGGGCGGCCAGTTCACCAACCTCAAGGAACAGGCGCGCTCGCTGGGGCTCGAGACGCGCTGGCACGAAGTCGCCAAAGCCTATCGCGCCGCCAACGATCTCTTCGGCGACATCGTCAAAGTGACGCCGTCCTCGAAAGTGGTGGGCGACATGGCGCTGATGATGGTGGCGCAGAATCTTTCCAGCGCCGAAGTGCTGGACCCCAAGACCGACATGGCGTTCCCCGCCTCGGTGGTGGAGATGTTGCGCGGCGATCTCGGTCAGCCCCTGGGCGGCTGGCCGAAAGCGCTGCAGCAGAAGGTGCTGAAGGACATCAAACCCAGCACCGCGCGGCCCGGCGCGGCTGCTTTCCTATCTGATGTATCCCAAGGTCTTCACCGATTACGCCGCCATGCAGGGAAAGTACGGTCCCGTGTCGGTGCTGCCGACGCCGGCCTTCTTCTACGGCATGACGCCGGGCGAGGAGATCGCGGTGGAACTGGAACGCGGCAAGTCGCTGGTGCTCCGGCTCCAGACCATCGGGGAAACCGACGAGCAGGGCCAGGTGCGGGTCTTCTTCGAGCTGAACGGTCAGCCGCGCAGCGTCAAGGTGCCCGACCGTTTCGCCAAGGCGACGGTCGAGGTGCGCCGCAAGGCGGAAGAGGGCAACGACGCCCATGTCGCCGCGCCCATGCCGGGCGCGGTTTCCACCATCGCGGTGAAGAAGGGCGAACCGGTCAAGGCGGGCGACGTGCTTCTCACCATCGAGGCGATGAAGATGGAAACCGCGCTTCATGCCCCCCGGGATGGGGTGGTGGAAGAATTGCTGGTGGCGCCCGGCGCCCAGATCGACGCCAAGGATTTGCTGGTGGTTCTGGGCGGATAGGCGAACCGGACGCGGGAGGGTTCACCGCGTCCGGCTCTGAACACCTTGCCGCGGGCTTACGCGCCGAAGCAGGGCTTAGGCACTCTTTCCAACCCACATCCCGATTTCAATTCATGGTTGCGCATTTGGTTAAAATGCGTGGCATCGGTGCGGTTCAAGACTAGGATCGCAGCCATCGCGGCCGCCGGACCAAAAATTCCATTCCAGGTTGCAAACCGGACCCGCCACAAAACCGGCGCGCTTATTTCTCGAACGGGGTGCCGTTCTCCACCGCCACCCAGGCCTTGGCCATGCGTTCGGTCGGCAGCCACACCGTGGGCTCTTCCGGCATCTTGGCGCCGGGAACGACAGCCGCGACCGTGTGCTTGGCGAGATCGCCCTGCCAGCCCTTGGCGGGGTCCAGCGCCTTCAGCGTGGCCGAGCCCGAGGTGATCCGCATGGGCAGCACGTCGTCGAAGAACATGCGGGACATCTCGTCGGAACGGCCCACCGCATGCGGCGTATTGGGTTCCTGCACCAGGGCCCAGAGCGCGCCGGGGCGCCGGTTCATCGAGAAGATGCCGGTCACCGCGGTGATGCGGTATTGCAGATCGTCATTGCCCACGAACAGAAGCGCGGGCACCCCGCGCATCGCCTTGGAGGCGGTGCCGGTATAGTAGAAATTGCCCTTGTTGACGATGAAGGCGGCGACGCGTTCCGGCTTCCAGGCGGCGATTTCGTAATTCACTTCCCCGCCTGCCGACATGCCCCACAAGACCAGTGGCGCGGTGGCAAGCTCGGGATGCTTGGAGCGTTTGGCGAAAACATTGATGGCATTGAGCAGGGCCTGGCCGCTGCCCTTGCTCACATCGGCATAATCCTCGACGAAGGAGGGCACCTTGTCGGTGAAATGGGTGGCGACGATGGCGAGCTTGTGGCCCGCCGCCCATTGCCGCCACACCGGATCGGACGCCATCTGCCGGCCCTCGCCGTTGGAGCCGGGATTGAGCACCAGGATGCCGTCCAATTTGGCCGCGCCTTCCGGCGCCCAGAAACGGAAATCCGCCTTGTCGTAATTGGCGCCGGGCGGGGCGGATTCGTCCAAGGTGCTGGGATCGGGTTGCAGCGGCGGCTCGCTGCGCGGCGCCTGCGCCTGCGTCAGGCCGGCGATCGCCAGCACGGCCATGCCCAGCAAAAATCGCTTCGTGATGTTCGTCATGATCCGCCCCTGTCCCCGTATCGCTTGTTTGGCGGCATCTTAGGCGCGAGGTTTCGGGCTTTCCAAGAGCCAATCCACTGCCGCGGACGGGGAAATGTTGCGGCCGCGAAAGTTCGACACGAATTCTTCTCTCAAATTCATTGGACAGCATCGCCCTTCGCAGCCTTCAATCGCGCCATGCGGGGAAGCGACGAAGGGAGAGTCTCTTGGACGCCTATGAAATCCGCATCCTCCGGAAAAAGACCCAAGCGCCGGTGATCTATGCCTGCGCGCAGGCCAGCGATCATGCCGCCGTCCGGCGCGCCCAAAGCCTTTGCCGGGAGGGCGACCGGGTCGAAGTGTGGCGCGGACTGGATTGCGTCTATGCCGCCGGCATGCCGCAGCACGGCCATCCGCCCGCGTAAGGCGTCGATGCGGCGTCGTCAATGTCTCAGATTCAAGACGTTGTTGGCGCGGTCCTTGTCCGGCACGACATGATCGGGATCGACCGTGACCGAAAGCACGGGTTTGGTGCTGTCCAGACGGATCTGCGCCTCGGTCTTCTGGATCCAGGTCTCGGCGGGCAGCTTGATCCGGCGTTTTTCTCCGTCCTCGAAGGCCACGTCCACCGTCACCGGCATCACCAGCCGGTCGAGATTGGCGATGGTCACGACCGCGCCCTTGCTCCAGCCGTCCTTGGACGGTTCGGCGCTCTTGGCGGCCACGTCCAGGGTCCAGTTGCGCGCGTACCAGCCGCGCCAGAACCAGGAGAGATCCTCGCCGCCCGCGCTGTCCATGGCGCGGAAGAAATCCGACGGCGAGGGATGCTTGAACGACCAGTCGGCGATGTATTTGCGGAAAGCCCAGTCGAACCGCTCCGGCCCCAGGATCTGTTCGCGCAACAGAACCAGGCCCAGCGCCGATTTGAAATAGCTCGAGGGGTGGCGGTATTTCTCCATCACCTGGTCTGAACGGGCCAGCATCACCGGCGCGTTCGGGTCTTCCAGCAGCGGCAATATCTCCTCCACCGGATTGCCTTTCTTGGGCGCATATTCGCCGTCGCGCTTGGGCCCGAATTCCTTGAAGTCGTCGGATTCGTAGATGTCGATGAAAGTGTTGAAGCCTTCGTCCATCCATTGGTCGCGCCGCTCGTTGGAGCCCACCATCATGGGAAACCAGCTGTGGCCGATCTCATGGGCGGTGATCCAGAACAGTTGCGGATCGCGGTCCTTGTAGCTGTCGAACACTGCGCCGGGATATTCCATCCCGTCGATGGGGCCGCCCAGGCTGGAGGCGACCGACCAAGGATAGGGCGCCCAGCGGCGGGAGAAATTCTCCACCGCATGTTTCAGATATTCGGTGGAGCGGCCCCAGCCTTTGTCGACCGCGCCTTCCACCGGATAGACCGACTGCGCCAGCCCGGTCTTGCCGCCGGGCAGGTTCATCCGCGCCGCGTCCCAGATGAAAGCGCGAGAGGCGCTGAATGCCACGTCGCGGGTGCTGGGCATGTGGAAGCGCCAGGTCAGGGTGCCGCTCTGGACCGGACGGCTCTTGGGATCGTTGATCTCGGCGGCGGTGCGGATCATCACCGTCTTGTCGCTTTGCCGCGCCTGGGCGAGCCGGTCCTGCTGGGTTTTGGTGAGAACTTCCTGCGGATTCACCAACTCGCCGGAACCGGCGATCAGATAGTCCCAGGGCACCGTCACGGCATAATCGAAATCGCCATATTCCAGGTAAAATTCCGACGCCATGTAGGGCAGCGTGTCCCAGCCCCTCAGATCGTCGAACACCGCCATGCGCGGATACCATTGGGCGATGTCGAAGATCTCGCCATTCTTGGTGGTGTCGTGACCGGTGCGGCCGGCGCTCCCCTTGGGCACGGTATAGTGATAGCGGATATGCAGCTTGACCTGGCCGCCCCTGGCCTTGACCGCTTCGGGCAGGCGCACCTGCATGCGGGTGTCGGAAACCAGATACTCCGCCTTCACCGCCTGGCTGCCTTCGCCGACCTCGACCGCGTCCAGAACGAAGCCGCCGGTGACTTGCGGCGCGGCGCGGCGCGAATTGCCCGCCGCATAGCGGGCGCGCGCGTCTTTGGCATAAATATTCTCCTCCAGCAGCATCCAGAGCGCGGTCAGCGCCACCGGGCTGTTGTTGGTGTAGGTGATCACCTCGTCGCCGCTGAGGCCGGCGCTGGCGGGATCGAGCGTGGCCGCGATCTTGTAGTCGGCCCGGTTCTGCCAATAGTCCGGTCCCGGCGCGCCGTCCGGTCCGCGTGTGCCGCTGACGGGCGAGGGCATCTGAAACGGCGCGAAGGTCTGGCGCGGATTGTAGATGCCGGCGGTCTGGCTTTTCTCCGCCGGCTTTTCGCAGCCCGAAAGCGCCAGCAAAACCAGCATTCCGGCCAGAATTCCCCGTGTCACCGCCATGTCGCCCGCCCCGGTTCGCCCGCTGGGGATGATGGGTTATTTTCCTAGGGGAAGGAAGGGCTGGCCGCCGGGCCCGAAACCCGGCGCAGCGCCAGTTGCGCGGTCAGGAACGCGGCGACGGCGCAAGCGGCGATGCCATAGGCCATGGGCTCTGGCTCGCCATTCGCGAAAAGACCCGCCAAGGCCATGATCGCCGAGCCCACGATCATCTGGATCGAACCCATCAGCGCCGATGCCGTGCCCGCGATGGCGCCATGATGCTCCAGCGCCAGCACCGCGGTGGTGGGAATGACCAGGCCCAGAAAGCCGTAGCCGACGAACAGGGGCGCCATCAGGGCGAAAAGATTGTCGAAACCGCTGGCGAAGAGGGCCGCCAGGCTCAGCATGGAAAGCGCGAAGCCGCTGGCCGCCACCCGCACCACTTTTGGCAGGCCGAAGCGTTGGGTCAGCATGCCGGTGAGCTGGCTGAAGCCGAAGAAGGAGGCCGCGTTCAGTGCGAAGCACAGGCTGAAAAGCCGGGGCGTGAGGCCGAAATGATCGATCAGCACGAAGGAAGCGCTCGCCAGGTAAACGAAAAAGGACGAGACGCCCAGCGCGCCCACCAGCACCAGACCGAGGAATTCACCGTCCCTGAGCAGGGTGCGATAGGCGCCGAAGGCGCCGCGCCAGCTGCTTTGGCGCCGTTCCTCGGGCGGACGGGTTTCCTTGAGCTGCGTCGCGGCCAGAAGAAAGGCCAGCACCGCGGCGATGGAAAGCACCACGAAGACGCCGCGCCAGCCGAAAGCGCCGATCACGAAGCTGCCGGTCAAGGGCGCCAGGAGGGGCGAGACGC
>JAFKFF010000496.1 GCA_017307315.1 Alphaproteobacteria bacterium | reverse complement strand
CTCCATCGTCGCGTTTGCCCCCGACGGCGAACGCCTGATCGGCCAGCCCGCCAAGCGCCAGGGCGTCACCAATCCCGAATTCACGTTCTTCGCCATCAAGCGGCTGATCGGCCGCCGCTTCGACGATCCCATGACGCAGAAAGACGTCGGCATGGTCCCCTACAAGATCGTCAAGGCCGACAATGGCGACGCCTGGGTCCAGGGCCGCGACGCCAAGAAATTCTCTCCTTCCGAAGTCTCCGCCTTCATTCTGCAGAAGATGAAGGAAACCGCCGAAGCCCATCTGGGCGAGAAGGTGACGCAGGCCGTCATCACTGTTCCGGCCTACTTCAACGACGCCCAGCGCCAGGCCACCAAGGACGCGGGCAGCATCGCGGGCCTGGAAGTCTTACGCATCATCAACGAGCCCACCGCCGCGGCGCTCGCCTATGGCATGGACAAGAAGCAGTCCGGCACCATCGCGGTCTATGACCTTGGCGGCGGCACCTTTGACGTTTCCGTGCTGGAAATCGGCGACGGCGTCTTCGAAGTGAAGTCCACCAATGGCGACACGTTCCTGGGCGGCGAAGATTTCGACACCCGCGTCGTCAACTTCCTGGCCGACGAGTTCAAGAAGGAAAACGGCATCGACCTTCGTTCGGATCGCCTCGCGCTCCAGCGCCTGAAGGACGCCGCCGAAAAGGCCAAGATCGAATTGTCGAGCGCGCAGCAGACCGAAGTGAACCTGCCCTTCATCACGGCGGATGCCTCCGGTCCCAAGCATCTCACCATCAAGATCACCCGCGCCAAGCTGGAAAGCCTGGTGGAAGATCTGATCCAGAAGACGGTCGGCCCGGTGAAGCAAGCGCTGAAGGATGCCGGCGTCACCGCCCAGCAGATCGACGAAGTCATCCTGGTCGGCGGCATGACCCGCATGCCCAAGGTGCAGGAAGCGGTCAAGGCGCTGTTCGGCAAGGAGCCGCACAAGGGCGTCAATCCGGATGAAGTGGTCGCCATGGGCGCCGCGATCCAGGGCGGCGTCTTGAAGGGCGAAGTCAAGGACGTCCTGTTGCTCGACGTCACCCCGCTGTCCTTGGGCATCGAGACCTTGGGCGGCGTCTTCACCCGCCTGATCGACCGCAACACCACCATCCCGACCAAGAAGTCGCAGATCTTCTCGACCGCCGACGACAACCAGACCGCCGTCACCATCAACGTGTTCCAGGGCGAACGCGAGATGGCGGCCGACAACAAGTCGCTGGGCCGCTTCGACCTGCAGGGCATTCCGCCCGCGCCGCGCGGCGTGCCGCAGATCGAAGTCACCTTCGA
>JAFKFF010000050.1 GCA_017307315.1 Alphaproteobacteria bacterium | reverse complement strand
CCACGCCACGTCTTCCCGGGATGGGACGGGAGTGGTGGGATTGCGAGAGAGTATTGCTGGTTTGGCTTAATTTTGCCCCCATCTGTGCGGCACGCGGGCAAGCCCGCTACCGCACATCTTCCCCCGCCAGCGGCTTTGCCGCGCGGGGGAAGAAAGCCGGTGCTTGTTTCGAAAAGGTTGGCGCGCAGCGTCAACCCGCGTATAACGCGCCGATTTTATCGGGCGTCCCCAGATGGCGGATGAAGGCGAAGAGAAGAATCTGCGGCTGATGGCGCGCTGGCGCCAGACCGGACGCGTTCTGGTCGAGGCCCTGCCCTACATCCTGAAATACGACCAGAAGACCATCGTGGTGAAGTATGGCGGCAACGCCATGACCGGCTCGGGCGGCACCGACGATTTTTCCCAGGACATCGTCCTGATGAAGCAGACCGGCATCGATCCGGTGGTGGTGCATGGCGGCGGCCCCCAGATCGGCGCCATGTTGAAGAAGCTCGACATCCAGTCGCGCTTCGTCGATGGGCTGCGCGTCACCGACCAGGCCGCCGTGGACGTGGTCGAGATGGTGCTGACCGGTTCGATCAACAAGCACATCGTCACCGCCATCAACGCGGCGGGCGGACGCGCCGTGGGCCTGTCGGGCAAGGACGGCAATCTGGTGGTGGCCAAGAAGCTGGCGCTGAACAAGACCGATTCCGTCACCGGCAAGACCACCGTCGAGGATCTGGGCTTTGTCGGCGAGCCCGAACGGGTCAATCCCGAAATCCTGCACACCATGATGAAGTCGGAAATCATTCCGGTGATCGCGCCGATCGGCGTGGGGCCCAGGGGCGAGACCTACAACATCAATGCCGACACGGTGGCGGGCGCGGTGGCGGGCGCGGTCAAGGCCGAGCGCCTGATCCTTCTCACCGATGTGGAAGGTGTGCTCGACCAGGACAAGAAACTGATCTCGCACCTCACGGTGACCGAGGCCCGGGCGCTGATCGCGAACGGCACGATTTCCGGCGGCATGATCCCCAAGATCCGCACCGCCATCGAAGCGGTCGAAGCCGGTGTCCATGCCGCGGTCATTCTGGACGGGCGCATTCCCCATGTGCTGCTCTTGGAATTGTTCACCGAGCATGGCGCGGGAACCCTGATCACGGCCGGGTGACCGCGACGATGCGCGGGCTGCTGGCAGCTTTGGCGGCGCTGGCGATGGGTCTTTCGCTCGCCTCGCCCGCCGAGGCCGCGCTCAAGCTCTGCAACCGTACCAGCTATGTTCTTTATGCCGCCACCGCTGCGGTCTCGGACCGCGGCTCCTCGGCGCGGGGCTGGACGCGGATCGCGCCCGGCGATTGCCAGACCGCGCGGCCCGAGCGGCTCTCGGCGCAAAGCTATTTGGTCTATGCGCGTTCGGCGCTGGCCCATTCCGGTCCCACCCACAGCTGGGGCGGCGATTTTCCGCTCTGCGTCAAGGACGGCGATTTCGTTTCGAACCGCAGAGGCAATCCGCCGGGCTGCGATGGCGGCGCCTTCGCCGTGCCCTTCGCCACCTTGGAGACGCACAACCGCCCGGACTGGACCATGACCTTCGACGATGAGCCGCGCCTCGCCAGCCTGCAGGATGCGCAGTTGGCGGGCGCGAAAAGATTGTTGAAGGACAATGGCTACAGGATCGCGGCCATCGACACCAAGCCCGACAAGGCAACGGGCGCCGCGCTGGCCGAATTCCGCAAGAAAATGAAATTCGGCGAGCGCGACGGCAACGACAAGCTGTTCGCGGCGCTGGAGCGCGAAGCCTTGCAGCATGGCGTCGCGCCGCAAGGTCTTACCGTGTGCAACGACCAGCGCAGCGATATCATCGCCGCCCTGGGCGAAAAGGCGGAGACAGACACGATATCGCGCGGATGGTGGCGGATCGCGGGCGGAGCTTGCGCCCGCGTGATCACCGCTCCGCTCAAAGGCGCATCGGTGTGGCTCATGGCGCAAAAGGCGGGCGGCATCGCCGCGGTTTCGGGCCCCGACCGGTTCTGCATCGCCAATCTGGAATTCGAGATCAAGGGACAGCGCGGCTGCGCCGAGCGCGGATATGGCGAAGCCGGATTCGCCCGCATCGCCACCGAAGGCAAAGCCGGCAAAGTGGTGCATGTCACCGCCGCCGGCCTGGCCAAGACCCGGACTCAGACGGGAATGTCGAAATAGGCGAGATGCCAGCGCATCTCTTCCTTGCTCAAGGGGAAGTTGATTCCCCCGCGCGCGGGCAGAAGTTCGCGCCCGCTCAGTTTCATCACGCTGGTTTGAATCTTGAAGGCGGTACGCATGCTCAAATGGGCGCGCCAGACCAGCGCCACGACCGGCTTGGCGCCGCGATGGCCGAGCATTTTGCGCACCGTGCCTTCCGGCACTTGCGCCAGCGACGCCAGCGCCAGGGTCACGGTCTCGCGATTGCCCGATGCGGCGGCGTTCTCGACGAAGCCGTCATCGAGCGTGCCTTGCGCCTTGGCCGCCGCCACCAGCTGGGCCGCGTTTTCGGCGCCGCCTTCGGCTTCGCCCATTTCCAGCCGGGCGCGCAGCCGGCGGTTGAGATGGGCGCGGGTGGCGTCGCTGAGATCGCCCCGCGCCACCAGCTGTTCCAACAAAGAGGCGCCGACAAAACCGCCGATGCGCCGGATGGCGCGGGCGGACAGGTCGGCCCGCAGCACCAGCGGCTCATGCCAGCTTTCGATCGCTTCGGCCTCTTCGACGATGCGATCCAGCGTTTCCTTGCGCATGCGCGCGTCGGGATTGACCAGAAGCGCGGCCACCGCGGGCACGTCCAGCGATTGCACCAGCCGGTCGCTGACATCCTCGCTCAAGGGGCGGCGGCGGGCGATGACGGCGAGCGCTTCGCGCGCCTGGCCGCCGGCGATGATCTCCATCAGGTCGGCATCGGAGAGAAGCGGCGAATATTCCAGGATCGGGGCCGCCACCAGATCCTCGACATCGTGCGCCAGGCGCAGCGCCACCTCGCGGGGCACGCAATCCAGATGCTTGATCTCGTCGGCCAGGATGGCGCGCACCTTGGCGGCGCTGTCCCGCGCCAGGACTTCCAGGGTGGCAAGGGTCAGCGTCACCACCTCCTGGCTTTCGCGCGCCTCAAGACCGGGCATCAGGCGCGCGATCTTGGCGGCGAGTTCGGCGCGCACCTCTTCGGCGGCATCCTCGGCCAGAAGACGGTTGATGCGTGCGGGCGTGGCGGGGTTGGCGGCCACCGCCTGACGGGTGGCGGGGGCGCCATATTCGGCCAGATACTCGAACACCGCCGAGCCCACATCCGCGTTGCGGATGATGTAGTCCTCGCTTTCGCGGGCGCGCGTTTCCAGGATGTCCAGGGCTTCCCGGGGGTTCAACGTTTCGCGTTCGGACGCCGTCGCATAGGGCGCGCGGCCGTTTACGGCTTTTTTCATCAATCTCTCCGCTGGAGCGATTTTCATGGCCGGAAATTTAAAGACCGCTAAACAGCCATGGTTGCACGAGCGTTAACGTGACTTGCGCCTTTTGCGTCCAATGGCCATGCTTTGGCGCATGAACCAGGCTTTGCCGCACGACCAGAACGACCCGCCGGCGGGAACCGCGCCTGCCCCCCTGCCCGACTTCACCCATGTGCGGGACTGGATCTTCGACCTCGACAACACGCTGTATCGCGCGGACAACGGCATCTTCGCCCAGATCGACGCCAACATGACCCGCTATGTGGCGAACCTGCTGGGCATGGAGCGGGATGCGGCGCGGGCGGTGCAGAAGCAGCTCTACCGCGACCACGGCACCACCCTGGCCGGGCTGATCGCGGTGTACGGAATCGATCCGGAACCCTATCTCGCCTTCGTGCACGATATCGACCTTGCCGGCCTTCATCCCGATCCCGACTTGCACCGGGCGCTGGCGCGGCTGCCGGGCCGGCGCTTCGTCTTCACCAATGGCTGCCGCAACCATGCCCGGCGCATCCTGGAACGGCTGGGCCTCAACGACATGTTCGAGCAGGTCTGGGACATCCGCACCATCGGCTTCGTGCCCAAGCCCGAGCCCGCCGCCTATGGCCATGCGGTCAAGGCAGGCAATATCGCCCCCGCCAAGGCCGCCATGTTCGACGATATCGCCCGCAATCTGGTGGTACCGCACGATCTGGGCATGACCACGGTCTGGCTGGATTGCCAAAGCGACTGGTCGCGCCAGGGGCCGGAATTTCCCGTTGCGTCGGCGGCCCATATCGATCATGAAACCCGGGAACTGGTTTCCTTCCTCGACACTATCGGAATTTGACATGACGAATGATCTGGCGCGCGCCATCGACAGCGCCTGGGACGCGCGCGAAGGCCTTGGCCCCACCAGCAAGGGCGAGGCGCGCGAAGCGGTCGAAGCCGCGCTCGCCGCCCTGGACGACGGCAGCCTGCGCGTCGCCGAAAAATCCGGCGAGGGCTGGATCGTGCATGAATGGCTGAAGAAGGCGGTGCTGCTGTCCTTCCGCCTCAACGACATGAAGATCATTTCCGACGCGCCGGGCGGCGCGGTGTGGTGGGACAAGGTCGATTCCAAATTCTTGGGTTGGGACGAAGCGCGCTTCCGCGCCGCCGGTTTCCGCGCCGTGCCGGGCGCCATCGTTCGCCGCTCCGCCTTCATCGCCAAGGGCGTGGTGTTGATGCCCAGCTTCGTCAATGTGGGCGCGCGGGTGGGCGAAGGCACCATGATCGACACCTGGGCCACGGTCGGCTCCTGCGCCCAGGTCGGCGCGCATTGCCATATCTCGGGCGGTGCCGGCTTGGGCGGCGTGCTGGAGCCGCTGCAGGCGGCCCCCACCATCATCGAAGACAATTGCTTCATCGGCGCGCGCGCCGAAGTGGCCGAAGGCGTGATCGTGGGCGAAGGCAGCGTCTTGTCGATGGGCGTCTATCTTTCCGCCTCCACCAAGATCGTGGACCGCGCCACCGGCGAAATCTTCCTGGGAAAAGTGCCGCCCTATTCGGTGGTGGTGTCCGGCTCGCTTCCCTCCGGAAATGGCCCTTCGCTTTATTGCGCGGTGATCGTGAAGCGGGTGGATGAAAAGACCCGCGCCAAGACCTCCATCAACGAGCTGCTCAGAACCTGATGACGGACGCCGTCGCCCTCACCCAGGCATTGATCCGCTGTCCGTCGGTGACACCGGACGATGCGGGCGCGCTGGCGGTTCTGGAAGCGGCACTGACGCCGTTGGGCTTTGCCTGCCATCGCTTGCGCTTCGAGCAGGAAGGCACCGCGCCCGTCGAAAACCTCTACGCGCGCTGGGGCACGGAAGCGCCGCATTTCTGTTTCGCCGGCCACACCGACGTGGTGCCGCCCGGTGACGGCTGGACGCACGATCCCTTCGCCGCAGTGATCGCCGATGGCGCGCTGCATGGCCGTGGCGCCGCCGACATGAAATCGGCGGTCGCAGCCTTCGTTGCGGCGGCGGCGTGGCTGATCGCGGAAGCCCCGCCCAAGGGCTCGATCAGTCTTCTCATCACCGGCGACGAGGAAGGCCCCTCCGTCAACGGCACCATCAAGGTCCTGGGCTGGATGAAGGAACGGGGCGAACGCATCGATCATTGCGTGGTGGGCGAACCCACCAGCGTGGCGACGGCGGGCGACACCTTGAAGATCGGCCGGCGCGGCTCGGTCAATTTCCGGGTGGCGGTGCGCGGCACCCAGGGCCATGTCGGCTATCCGCAGAAAGCCAACAATCCCATTCCCGCCTTGGCCGAACTGGTGACGCAACTCGCCGGCCACAGGCTCGACAAGGGCAATGCCCATTTCGATCCCTCGACCCTGGCCTTCACCACCCTGGACGTGGGCAACGTGGCGTCGAACGTGATTCCGGCGGGCGCCTATGCCGCCTTCAATATCCGCTTCAACGATATCCATACGCCCGACAGCCTGGCGGGATGGGTGCGCGACCGCGCCGACCAGATCGCGCGCGAAACCGGCTGCACCATCACGGTCAATCATTCGGTCAGCGGCACCGCCTTCCTCACGCAGCCCGGCAAATTCACCCAGCTGGTCAGCGACACGGTGGCCCGCGTCACCGGACAGGCGCCGGTCTTCTCCACCAGCGGCGGCACATCGGACGCGCGCTTCATCAAGGATCATTGCCCGGTGGTGGAGCTGGGGCTGGCGGGCGCGACCATGCACAAGACCGATGAATGGGTGGCGGTGAGCGAGATCGAGAAACTCACCGACATCTATGCGCAATTGCTGCGCGATTATTTCGCCAAGCCTCCGCTTTAGAAAGTGCCGGACAAAACTCTTCCCATCGGCGTCTTCGATTCCGGCATGGGCGGACTGACGGTGATGCGCGCCCTGAGAACGCGGCTGCCGGGGGAGAATTTTCTCTATCTGGGCGACACGGCGCGGCTGCCTTACGGCACCAAGAGCGCCGACACGGTGACGCGCTATGCCTTGACCGCCGCCCAGGCCCTGACGGCGCGCGGCATCAAGATGCTGGTGGTGGCCTGCAACACGGTTTCGGCGGTGGCGCTTCCGGCCCTGACCGAGGCGCTGGCGCCCCTGTCCGTGATCGGGGTGATAGAGCCGGGCGCGGAGGCCGCCATTGCCGCCGCGCAAGGCGCCGCCGTGGCGGTGATCGCGACCGAAGGCACGGTGAAGGGCGGCGCCTATGTGCACGCCATTCACGATCGCGCGCCCTTTCTGCCGGTGGCGCAGAAAGCCGCGCCGCTGCTGGTTCCGCTGACCGAGGAAGGGCTGGTGACGGGCGAGATCGCCACGCTGGCGGTAGCGCGTTATCTCACGCCGCTGCTGGCGACCGTGCCGCATCCCCGTATCCTGGTCTTGGGCTGCACGCATTTTCCAGCACTGAAAGAGACCATCGCCGAGGTCGCGGGACCGGATGTGACGTTGGTGGACAGCGCCGAAACCACCGCGCGCGCGGTCGAAGTCCGGCTCGATGCTCTGGGCTTGCGCAATCCGGACCGCCAGGGATCATCGCGTTTTCTCGCCACCGACGCGCCCGACCGTTTCAGCCGGGTGGGCGAAATCTTCTTGGGCGCGCCCATCGATCCCGGCAGTGTCGAGGTGGTGGATCTTTAGTCCGGTGTCCCGAAGCTCATGCTTCGATAGGCTCAGCATGAGGACATTTGTTTAACCTCACCCTGAGCCTGTCGAAGGGTGAGAGTCAGTAATCCACCTTCACCAGATAAAGCCCATCCGGCGGCGCGACGGGGCCGCAGCGGCTGCGGTCGCGCGCGGCCAGGGCATCGGCCACATCTTTCGCGCTCCATTTGCCTTCGCCCGTCAGCTTCAAGGTACCGGTGAAAGAGCGGATCTGATGGTGCAGGAAAGACCGCGCCGAGGCTTCGATATGAATTTCCTCGCCGCGCCGGAAGACATCCAGCCGGTCCAAGGTTTTGACCGGCGACTGGGCCTGGCATTCGGCGGCACGGAAGGTGGTGAAATCGTGCTGGCCCACCAACGCTTGCGCCGCGGCATGCATGGCGTCCGCATCCAGCGCCACCGCCACATGCCAGACATGGCCGCGCTCCAGGGCGGGCGGACTGCGGCGGTTGAGGATCCGGTAAAGATAGTGCCGCCCCCTGGCGGAAAAGCGGGCATGGAATTCACTGTCCGTTACCGCCGCGTCCAGCACCACCACCGGTGCGGGCCTGAGGAAATGATTGAGCGCATCGCGCACCTTGTCGGCGGAAAATTCCTTTTCCAGGTCGAAATGCGCCACCTGTCCCAGCGCATGCACCCCGGCATCGGTGCGGCCCGCCCCCGTCACCGTGACGCGCGCGCCGGAGAATTTTTCGATCGCGTCTTCCAGCGCGCCCTGCACCGAGGGGCCATTGTCCTGGCGCTGCCAGCCGACCAACGGCCCACCGTCATATTCGAGCGTAAGACGATAGCGCATCAGGAAAAGCGCGTGCCTTTGGGCACGGCAAACCCCTTGAACAGATCGCCAGCCGCCATCGCCT
>JAFKFF010000049.1 GCA_017307315.1 Alphaproteobacteria bacterium | reverse complement strand
TGGTGCGGCCGGCCGGACCGCGGATTTCCTCCATGATCTGGGCGACCTTGTCGTCCGGCAGGAAGCGGGCGATCAGCCTTTCGGTGGATTCGTAAGACCCCATCAGCGAGCCGGTGCCCGACATCTGCGAGACAAAGTCGATCAGCAGCTTTTCCGTCACGTTGGAGGAGATCGCGCCCAGGTTCGACATCACTTGGGAAATTTCCTTCACTTCCTCCTCGTCCATCATCGACCAGAGCTTGGCGGAATGCTCCTCGCCCAGCGAGAGCATGACGATGGCGGCGCGCTCGGCCCCCGAAAGGGAGCGGACATCGTCGCGGACAACGGGTTTGACGCTTTTGGCCATGCTTATACCGGTTGATGCAGCCAGGTGCGGATGATCGCGAGCGCCTCTTCGGGATGCGAATTCACCACTTCACCGATTTTCTTGACCGAGGATTCGCGCGCCATCTGGCCTTCGATCTGGCTGAGATCGATGCCCGGCTGCGCCGGCAGGATGCGCAAGGGCGCGGGTGCTGCCCCGCCGGCGGCGGACACGGTCGCGCCTTCGGCCGGGGCGCCGCCGCTTGCCTGTGCCGGCGCGGGCAGGGCGCCGGCCACGGGCGAGCCATTGGCGATCTGGACCGGCGCTGCGGAGGGATTGGGCGCGAACATGCGGTTGATCAGGGGGCGGGCCACGAACAGGCCGATCAGGAGCGCGGTCACGCACAGGATCGAGGCTTCGATGATCTTGAACCAGTAGGCGGCATCCAGCCCCAGCAGCGGTGTCGGTGCGGGGGTGGCGTCGCCGGCATCGACACGGGCGAAGGCCATGTTGGTGACCTGCACCTGGTCGCCGCGCGCCTGGTTGAAGCCCATCGCGGATTTCACCAGGTTGGTGATCTGGGTCATCTCGGCGGCGGTGCGGGGCTTATAGGGCGCGTTGGGGCCTTCGCCGGTCACCGTGCCGTCCACCACCACGGCGACGGAGAGCGCTTTGATGTCGCCGCCATCCTGGGTCGAGGTCGTCACTTTCTTGGAGATTTCGTAATTGGTGGTCTCTTCGGTGCGGCCGGTCGCGGATTTGCTGCTGTCGCCGGGGGTGGCGCTGGCGGCGTTGGGCAGCGCATTGGCGACCGAAACCGCATTCTCGGTGCTGCCGGACGTGTCGGAAGAATTCTGCTCCACCGTCTGGGTCGAGCGCACCACCTTGCTGTCGGGATCGTAGCTCTCCGACGTGGTGGAAGTGTGGTTGTAGTTGATGTCGGCGGCGACCTGGACGCGGACGTGACCTGCGCCCACCACGCTGGCGACGATGGATTCGATGCGCTGGCGCAGCCGGTCTTCATAATCCGTGGTGCTTTGTTCCTGGTTGGCGGCCATGGCGTCGGCGCCGCTGCGGTCATCGCCCCCCGCCAGGAGGTTACCCCGGTCGTCCACGATGGCGACGCGGGCGGGGGTGAGCGAGGCGACGGCGGCGGCCACCAGATGCTGGATGGCGGCGACCTGGCCGCGTCCCATCACGGTGCGGGTCTTCAGCACGACGGAAGCCGAAGGCGATTGCTCGTCGCGGGAAAAGACCTGCCGTTCGGGCACCACCAGATGGACGCGGGCGCTCTGCACCCCGTCGATGGTCTGGATCGAGCGGGCCAGCTCGCCTTCGGTGGCGCGCAGCCGGTTGATGTTCTGGACGAAGGCGGTGGTGCCGAACGCGTCCGACTTGTCGAATATCTCATAGCCGACGCCGGCGGCGGGCAGATTGTCCTGGGCCAGCGCCATGCGCAGCTTGGTCACCTGGTCGGACGGCACCAGGATGGTGCCATCGCCCTTGGCGTCGTATTTCACATTCATGCCATCCAGCTTGGCGGTGACGGCCGCGGCATCGCGCGGCTCCAGCCCGCCATAGAGAATGGTCTTGGGCGGTTCGGTGATCGCGCCGGCGATGTAGAGAAAGAAGGCGGTCAGAACCGCGGCGACACCCGCCATCACGCCGAAGCGCGCGGCACCGACGGCCTTGAAAAATTCGGGCACGAGCAAAATCCTCCCAGCCAGGAACGCGTCCTGCTAGGCAAAGATTGCCGCGCTTGTGGTAAAATTTGGCTTAAGCATAAACGCGCGGCTTTTCCGCGCGCCGGAAAGCTTTTTTTAAGAACTCCGCCGGTCCGCCACTGTCGTCAATTTCGATACTGCTGCACCCTGGTGGCGCGCAGGCCCGCCAGGCCGAAACGGTCGATGGCATGCTGCCAGGCGAGGAATTCCTCCACCGTCAGCGTATAGCGGCGGCAGGCTTCGTCCAGGCTCAGCAAGCCGCCGCGCACCGCGGCGACGACCTCGGCCTTGCGGCGGATCACCCAGCGCCGCGTCGAGGGGGGCGGAAGATCGGCGAGCGTCAACGGCGACCCATCGGGGCCGATGACATAGCTCACACGTCCTTTGCGCTCTTCCATCATCACGCTACTCCCAAACCACGACGGGGCAAAATTAGCGCCGGCGCCTTTAAAAAAAGGCCAAGAGCCGTGGTAAATGAACCTCTAAAACTGTGCTTAGAATGCCCGAGAAAAGCCCGTATTTACGGGCTTCTCTCGCTAGTCCGCGCTATCGTTAATTGGTCGGAAGACGCTCCAGCTCCTGCAGCATCTGATCGGCGGTGGTGATGATGCGCGCCGAGGCCGAATAGGCGCGCTGAGTCGTGATCAGGTTGGTGAATTCCGCCGCCAGATCGACCGTCGAAGCTTCCAGCGATTTGGACTGGATGGTGCCGGCGGTGCCCGAGTTGGCGAGGTTGATGTTGGCCGCGCCGCTGGCCTTGGTGACGGCATAGGCATTGCCCGACATCTGGCCGAGGCCGTTCGGATTGGTGAAGGTGGCCAGCGGGATCTTGTAGACGTCCTGCGACAGGCCGTTGGAGAATTGCGCCGTGACGGTGCCGTCCTTGTCGACGGTGACGCCGGTGACGCTGCCATAGGGCGTGCCGTCGATATAGCTTCCGTTCAGCACCGACGGCGCGTTGGCCTGGGTGAGGCCGTTGCTGCCGCCCACGCTGCCCAAGCTGAGCGAAACCGTCTGCGGGTCGAGGCCCGAACTCGAGAGCTTCCACGGAATGGTCAGGTTGACATTGCCCGAGGCGGGCGTGGCGCCGTTCACGTTGGCCAGGGTGCCGTCGGAATTGAACGACACCGTGCCGGTGGAGATCGGGCCGGTCGCGGTCAGGTTGGCCGGATCGCCGGCATAGCTGGCTTCATAGGCCCAGGCATTGGCGCCGGTCTTGATGAAGGAGAAGGTAATCGGCTGGCTGCCGCCCTGGCTGTCATAGACATTGATGGTGCGGGTGAAGTCCGGCGCCACCGCGCCCGACGTCATCTGGCCGGCGGTGTAGGACGAAGCCACCGTCGATCCCGACGACAAATTGGCCTGGATGGTCAGTTTGCTGGTGGCCTGGGCCGCGCCGGAGATGGTGGAAGTGTTGACCAGGCTGAGCGCGCTGGCGTCGGTCGGCACATTGCCGGCGGAATCCAGCTTGTAGCCCATCAGATAGAAGCCCGCGGTGTTGACCAGGTTGCCGTTGACGTCCGGGGTGAAGCTGCCGGCGCGGGTATAGGCGCGCGCGCCCGTGCCGTCCGGATTGGGCGCGACGACGAAGAAGCCGTTGCCCGAAATCGACAGGTCGGTGTTGGACGAAGTGGTGGTGGGCAACCCTTGCGTGGTGATGTCCTGGCCGATGGACACCGCGACGCCGGCGGAGGCATTGCTGCCCACGCCGTTCTCGGCATTGAGGAAGGTGTGGAAGGCGGCGGTCGCCTGCTTGTAGCCGACGGTGTTGACGTTGGCGATGTTGGACGAGGTCGCGCTCAGCGCCGCGCTGTTCGCGCTGAGGCCGGCGACGCCGATGGTCAATGCTCCATAGAGACTCATTTTCTGCTTCCTTGCACCGCTTTGGACTTCGTCCGCTGTCTTGTGCGATTGAGGCGCCGCTTCCGGGCGTCCTGTGAGTTACAAATCAATTCGTGACGTTCGCGACATTGGCGATGTCGCCGATGCCGATTTTCATGCCGCCGATCATCAGCTGCGGGGTGCCGGAGGTCATGTCGATCTCGCTGACGACGCCGGCGCTGGCGACCTCGGTCGTGACGCTTGCGCCGTCCAAGGCCTTGGCGCCGACGGTCAAGGTGTAAGTGCCGTCGGGAAGCTGGTTGCCGTTATTGTCCTTGCCATTCCAGCTGAATTGGTGATTGCCCGATCCGGTTTCGCCGTTGCCGGTGAAGACGATGCGCCCGCTCGCATTGGTGATGGTGAGCGCGGTCGCGTTGGCCGTGGTTTCCAGGCTGTAGGTCCAGTTGGCGGCGCCGTTGCTCAGCGCGGCGTTGCCGTTGGTGATCGACACCGCCTTGCCCAGATAGGCGGTGGCGTAGGAGCCGATCTGCGTGGTGCCCTGGCCGATCAGGGTCTTGAGATTGGTGTTGGTGGCGATCTGCTGCTCGACCTGGCTGTACATCACCAGCTGCTGGGTGAAGGCGTTGGAGTCCATCGGGCTGGTGGGATCCTGGTTCTTCAGCTGGCTGGTCAGAAGCTGCAGGAAGGTGTCGAAGTTGCCCGACAGCTGCTGCATGGCATCGGAGCTGGATGATCCGGTGGCGGCGGGATTTTGCGTGGAGCTGCCGACGGGGCTTGTCATGACATCGCTTCCTTAAACGTGAATATCGAGGCGCGCGTCGGCGGCCGCGCCGCCGGCGGAGATTGCCGCCACGCTCTGCGCCGCGCCGATGACGCGGCTGACGGAAAGATTGGTGCGCCGGCCGGGCGCGCCCTGGTTGCCATCGTTCCCCTGCCGGTCCTGGCCGCGCAGCGAGAAATTGAGCCCGCCTTGCGAGACATCCAGGCCCGCATCGCGCAGCGCCTGAGTCAGGGTCGGCGCATCCTTCTGCAGAAGAGTCAGGGTCTGCGGCTGGTCGGCGGTCATATGCGCCTGGGTCTTGCCGCTGGCGTCGATGGAAAGGCGGACATCGACGCGGCCGAGTTCCGGCGGATCGAGACGGATTTCGAATTGCTTGATGCCGCTCAAGGCGCGCGCCGCCACGCTGACGGCCAGGCCATCCAGGTCCGGCGCAGCGTCGTCATGCGCGGTTGCGATGTGAAGCGTCGCGGCCGGCGCGGCAATGGGGGCACTGGGCGTAGGAATGGAGCCAAGACCGTTCGCCAGCAGATTTTGCGCCGGGACGACCGGCGGCTGCGCGGGCGCGGCGGGCGGCGGCGGTGGGGTTTGCGGTTCCGGTTGCTGCGCGATCTTGTCCGGCGTGGCGGCATGCACGGGCTTGGCGTTGTCGGATGCTTTGTCCACCGCAGGCTGCGGCGCTGCGGAATCCCTGACCTCGGCCTTGATCTCCGGCGCGGCGGCGGCCAGTGCGCCCGTTGCGACGGGCGCCTGGGATGGGAGGGCGGTCTTTTTCGCCGGTGGCGCGCTGCCGGCGTCCGGCTTGGGCGCGTCCGGCACCGGCTGCATTCCGGCGGCCGCGGTTTTCACCGCCGTCGACAGCGTGTCGGACGTGTCTTTCGCCACCTGCGCGATGGGCGCGGTGTCCGCCGCTTTCGCGGTGGCCGGTTCTGTCCGGGGGGCGGCGGCAGGTGTTGCCGGAACCGCGTGCTGCGTCACGCCGAGGCCGGCGGCCATCATGGCTGCGTGGGCCGGCTTCGGTTCGCCGGCCGATGCCTTCGCGTTGTCGGGCGCATCGGCTTGCGGCAGCGTCGTCTCTTCGGATGCGCGCGGCATGGCCGCGGCGACCGGTGTGGAAGAAGGCGCTTGCGCGGCAGCGGGCGGCGCGCCGGATGGGCGAGGCGCTGCCGAGGCCGTCGTGTCGGCGCACGAGAATTGTGTTTCACCGATTGCGATCGGATCGGATGCGGGCCTGGCCACCGCGCCATCCGCCGGCGATGGCGGGGCGCTTTGCGGTGCAACGGTCGCAGCCGGGGCGGGCTGCGTCACCATCGGGCCGGTTGCGGGGGTCTCGCTGGAAGCGTGCGCGGCCGGTTCCGGCGGATCGCCGCCCTTGTCGTCCGTCTCCGCCTTCTTCTCTTTGCCGTTCTCTTTTTTGCCGGCGGTCTTGTGTCCGGCTTCGCCTTTGGCAGCCTGCTTCGCATCGTGCGGCGGGATCGCGCGCTCTTCATTGGCCGGCGCGCCGCGATCGCCGGGGCTTTGCTTCTTTTGCGGCTCGGCGGAATTGGTCGCGGCGAGGAGATCGGAGAAGGTGGAATGCTCGTTCGCCTTCGCGGGCGCGTTCGGCCGGCTCGCGGACTTCGCGGCGCTGGCGGAAACGGCGATCATGTCTGCGGAAGGCGCCACGAAAATTCCAAATGCTGCGATGGCCGGGCACATGCCGCGGCCGTTGCTTCGCGAGAGATGAAGCAAGGGCCGGACCAGAATTTTTCCGCCGATTCCGTGGGCTTTTTTCGTGCCCCGGATATCGGCGCCAACACAAAGGACAGGGCAGTTCATGCCCAGCCCGGCAAACTCTGCCGCCCGGATGCAAGGCGCCGGGCAGTCAAAAAGCCTTTATTTGCAGGGAAAAATTCAAATCCCGGCTGGCACGGGGCTTGCGACATCGTCTGCCGGAACCAAAGCTTCTGGATTTCGGCGCGTGAGCCTGAACGGAATTGCCGCAACCGCCTTGAGCGCGCTGAAGACCAGCAGCGCCGCCTTGGGCGTCGTCTCCAACAACATCGCCAACATCAACACGCCGGGCTATGCGCGCCGGGTGGTGAACGAGCAGACCTTGGCGGTGGGCGGCCAGTTGATGGGCGTCGACATGGGCAGCATCCAGCGCGTCATCGACTCCTTCTTGCGCCAGGAACAGCTTGCCGCCGGGGGCGCCGCTTCCCAGTACGACACCGCCGCCAGTTTCTTCACGCAGTTGAACGGACTTCTGGGAAGTCCGGGCGACAACCAGTCCCTCGCCACCGGCCTCACCAACCTGGCAGCAGCCTTCGGCGTGGCGTCGCAATCTCCGTCCTCGTCTTCCAGCGCTTCGGCGGCGCTCAATGCCTTGCGGGGCCTGGCCGGCGACATTTCCAACGCTTCGTCCACCATCTCGTCCCTGCAGAGCCAGGTCGACAATCAGGTGGTCAATTCGATCTCTTCCACCAATGCCCTGATCCAGCAGGTCTGGACATTGAACCAGCAGATCAAGACCGCCACCGCGATGGGCGATACCGCTTCGGCATTGGAGGACCAGCGCGACAATGCGTTGAACACGCTCAGCCAGGCGATCGGCATTCGCGTCAACGCTCAGCCCGATGGCGGCCTCAACGTCACCACCACCGACGGCATCAACCTGGTCTCCAACACCTATGCCGTCCTCAGCTATGCCGGCGGCGTGCAGAACGGCACCTACGGCAATATCCAGATCCAGGACTTCAATCCGCAGAGCGGCCAGATGATCGGCCAGGCCGGCGCGCTGGATCCGCATCTGTCGGGCGGCTCCCTCAAGGGCATGATCGACATGCGCGACCAGACCTTGGGCGACCTCGCCGAAGGGCTGGGCAATTTCGCGCAGAATGTGGCCCAGGCCTTCAACGCCCAGGCCAACGCCAATGCCGCCTATCCGCCGCCCGCCAGCCTGACCGGGCGCGACACCGGCCTGCTTTCGGGCGACGCGCTCAATTTCACCGGCAAAACCACGATTGCCGTCGCTGATGCCAGCGGCAAGCTGGTCTCGCGCATCGATGTGGATTTCGGCGCCGGCAGCTTGTCGGTCGATGGCGTTCCCGCCCCCATCGGCACCACCATCGGCAGTTTCGCCGCCGCCCTCAACACGGCGTTGGGCACGAACGGCAGCGCCGGCTTCGTCGATGGCAAGCTTTCCATCGCGGCCAGCGGCGGCAACGGCATCGTTGTGCAGGACGATGCGGCTTCCCCCAGCAGCCGGGGCGGCACCGCCTTTTCCCAATTCTTCTGCCTCAACGACGTTTTCACCGCCGAGGGCCCTTCGGTTCTC
>JAFKFF010000495.1 GCA_017307315.1 Alphaproteobacteria bacterium | reverse complement strand
TCGGCGGCGCCACCAACTTCTCCATCGTGGAAAGCTTCGTGCGGGCCGACATCATCGTCAAAGCGGTGATGGTGCTGTTGCTGCTGGCCTCGCTCTGGTCCTGGGCGATCATCATCAACAAGGCGATCGCGCTGGGTGGCCTGAAGCGCAAGGCGGCCAAGTTCGAGAAAGTCTTCTGGTCGGGCCAATCGCTGGACGAACTCTATTCGCAGTTCGCCGCCCATAACGACCATCCCATGTCGGCCATGTTCGTGGCGGCCTTGCGCGAATGGCGCCGCGCCTTCGAAGGCGGCGCGCCCAAGGAAAACCAGATCGCCGGCATCAAGGAGCGCATCGAGAAGGCGATGAACGTCACCATCATGCGCGAAACCGACGGGATCGAGCGCCAGCTGGGTTTTCTCGCCACGGTGGGATCGGTCGCGCCCTTCATCGGCCTGTTCGGCACGGTCTGGGGCATCATGAATTCCTTCACCGCGATCGCGGCGCGCCATGACACCACCCTTGCGGTGGTGGCGCCGGGCATCGCCGAAGCCTTGTTCGCCACCGCCATGGGCCTGTTCGCGGCGGTGCCGGCGGTCATCTTCTACAACCGCTTCATCAACGAGATCGGCCGCTATGCCAACCGGCTGGATGCCTTCGCGGAAGAATTTTCCGCCATCCTGTCGCGGCAGCTGGAAGAAAAGGCGCGCTGATGCCGTCGGTGATCCACCATGTCGGGTCGCGGGGCAAACGCCGGCGCAGTCCCGCCATGTCCGAGATCAACGTCACGCCGTTCGTCGACGTGATGTTGGTGCTTCTGATCGTCTTCATGGTGACGGCGCCGCTTCTGACCGTGGGCGTGCCGGTGGACCTGCCCAAGACCCGCGCCCCGGCGCTGGGCCAGGACAAGGAGCCGCTCTCCATCACCGTGGCCAAGGACGGCCAGATTTACCTGCAAAAGGAAGTGGTCACAGCCGACGCGCTGGTGCCCAAGCTGCAGGCGATTTCGCAGAACGGCTACGACCAGCGCATTTTCGTGCGCGGCGACAAGACCGTGGCTTATGACCGGGTGATGGTGGTGATGGGCCTTCTGGCAAGTGCCGGCTTCACCCATATCGGACTGGTTACCGATGTCGCAAAGCCGAACCCAGAGCAGCACTAGGCGGCTTCTGCCGCAACGGCCGCAGCGCCCGACCACCGCCGACGGTCCGCGCGCCGGCCTGGTGCTGTCCGTCGTGCTGCACGCCGCCCTGATCGGGGCGACTTATTTCACCTGGGCGAAGATGTTGGACATCACGCCCGCGACCCATGCGGTGCCGGTCGATCTCATCACCGTCACC
>JAFKFF010000494.1 GCA_017307315.1 Alphaproteobacteria bacterium | reverse complement strand
CCCTGCACGAAAATCTCGGCGCGGCGGTTCCCCGCTTCACCCTTGGGCATGGATTCGTAATAGATCGGCTGACTGTCTCCCACCGCGTCGATCATCACCTTGCTCGCCGGCACGCCTTGACGGATCAGGTCCTGGGCGACCGCGTTGGCGCGCGCCTGCGACTTGGCGAAGATCGTCTCCAGGTGTTTTTCAACCGACATGTTGGCGGTGCGACTGGAAGCATGACCGACCACCCGGACCGTGCCCTGCCCGCCATTGGCCTTGAAAGCGGCCACCGCGGCCCGGACCTGGGCATGAGCCGCTTTGCTCAAAGAGGCGCCGTCGCCGGAGAAATAGATCACCGCCGTCGGTGCCGCGCCGCCATTGATCGCGGCGATACGTGCGGCGCCGGAAGGGTCGGGATTGGTGACGACCGCGTCGTTGCTTCCGCTACCCGTCTTGGGCGGCACCGCCGGGACCGCCGGCGCCGCGGGAACGCCGGCCAAAGAGGCGGTCTGACGATACCGCGCCACGATGGGGGCGGACACGAACTGGTTGATCGATGGATCGAGCGGCGGCGCGGAAGACGGCTTGAAGCCGAGCGACGCGTCGGACTGTGGCGCACTGGCCACCATCGTGCTGCCGCCCCGAACGGGCGTATTGGCCGGCACGGCGGGTTCGCGCCCGGCGCTGCCGGACGGGCCGACCGGCGCGGCTGTCGCGCCAGGCAAGGCAGCCGTCTGGACGGGTGTACTCGCAGGCACGGCCGGTTGAGCGGCAGCCGCCGGTGCCTGAGGCGCGGCGGCGGCCTGCGGTGCAGCCGGAGACGGCATGGAGGCCGTAGGGGGCTCTTCCGAGGTCGCCGGAGGCGCTCCGGCGGGAGGTGTGGTCGTCGTCGGCGAGGCATCGGGCGTCGCCGCGCCCAGAATGCGCTGAGCGGCGTTTGGAGCCGTGTCGCTTGCCGCCGGTGGGGCAGCTGCAGCCTCCGTCCCCCCCCGGAGCGTTTCGGCGCTGTAGCGGGCCTGAGCGCCATCGCTGGCGAGCGACTGGGCCGCCTGTTGGCGTTCGCCGGGCGTCGCCGTGGGCGCCGGCCGGGCTGGGAGACTGGCGAGATCAGGGGTGGTGCCCAGATCCTGATCCGAAGCCGCCGACGGCGGCGCCTGGTCGGGGAATTGGCTGGTGGCGGCGCTATCGCTGCCGTCGTCGAGGAGGCCGGTGGGATCGAGATCGGCAATGGTGGAACAGGCCGCAACGCCCACCGTCAGGCCCAGGATCACGCTGAACTGGCGCAGCGATGCAGAAGACTTGGTCATGCGGTCGGTTCCCGGTGAATACGGCAT
>JAFKFF010000048.1:2137-10162 GCA_017307315.1 Alphaproteobacteria bacterium | reverse complement strand
AGCACGTCAACAGCAGTCAGATCTGGTGTCCAGGTATCGGGTCCATATTCAAGACAGAGTTCACCGCCTGCACCGTATTGGTGGCCCGACCATCGATCTTTTTCATTTCTAGGAAAAACGAGCGGCGGCGTGAACGGGAAATGTGCCGGAAATTGCAAGCTGGATTCGTAGACGGTGTTTCCGACATGGATGTCTACATCGAAAACAATCCGCATCTCGCTATCGGTTTTCATGCCGAGCAGCGTGCACCATCCCGCCCGCTGTTGTAGTTCAGCGAGTTTTCCGCGTTCGCTTCGGAAGCGGGCGAGATCCTCGAGATACCACCAGGTCACGCAAAACCACCGGGCTTCGCCGGGCCGGCGGGCTTGTTCGGAAATGTCAGAGGCTGGGCAGTCGCCGACGTGGTCGCCCAGTTCCGCCAGTTCGGCGTCCAGGAATTGCTCAATGCGCGGCGCGGCGAGCGCGATGCCCTTGCGCATCTCATGCGGGTCGATGCGCGAGATGGGAAACCATTGAAAGCCCGAAGGCGCACCCGGCACCCGCTCCGGCGCGTTGGGCGCGACGAAAGCCGCGCCCGGCACGAAATCCTGCCAATGCGGCGCCAGGCCAATGAGATCGTCGCCATCGGCGCCATAGCCGTGCAGCAGGACGACGAGATGGCTGGCTTCGCCTTTCGCGGAAGCAAGTCGCGGACCGGAAAGCAAAGCCATGCGGAATTTTTTTGTTTAGATTGCCGGAATGATCGTTACACGCTTCGCGCCGTCTCCGACAGGGTATCTGCATCTGGGCCATGCTTTTGCCGCATGGACGGCGGCGCGCGCGGGCGAGCGTTTCCTTCTCAGGATCGAGGATCTGGACCAGGGCCGGGCAAGGGAGGACTTCGTCGCCGCGATCTTCGAAGACCTGATGTGGCTGGGGCTTTCCTGGGATGAGCCGGTCTTGCGCCAATCAAGGCGCTTCGAAGCCTATCGCGCCGCGTTGGAGCAGCTTTCGCACTTCACCTATCCTTGCTTCTGCACCCGCAAGGAGATCGCCGACGAGATCGCACGCGCGGCAGAGGCACCGCAGGGGCCGGACGGTCCGCTCTATCCTGGAACCTGCCGCCATCTCTCCGGGGACGAGCGGCAGTCCCGCATGGCACGGGGCGAAAGCTATGCCGTGCGGCTCGACGCCGCCAAAGCGGCTGAAACCGTAGGGCCGCTGACTCTGATCGAGCATGGCGAGGCACATGCCGTCCAGCCGCTTCTGTTCGGCGATGCCGTCCTGGCGCGCAAGGACATGCCGGCGTCCTATCATCTGGCGGTGGTGGTGGACGATGCCTTCCAGGGCGTGAGTCTGGTGACGCGGGGCGCGGATTTGAAGCCCGCCGCGCATGTGCAGCGTCTGTTGCAGGCCCTGCTGGGCTATCCCGCCCCCGCCTATGCGCATCATCGCCTGATCCTGGACAAGGCCGGTCGCAAATTCTCCAAACGCGACAGCGCGGTGACCTTGCGGGAATTGCGCGCGGGCGGGATGACCCCGGCGGGTATCGACGCGATGCTTTGAGCAACGGCAGGGCGCTGGTCCTTGGCCGCCGGGCCGTGCTAAAGCCCGGTCATGAGCAACAGCCACGCCCTCGACCGCCTGTTCACCACCATCGCGGCGCGCAAGGCGGCCGGCAATGCCGACCAGTCTTACACCGCCAAGCTCTTGTCACAGGGCGTGGAGAAATGCGCCAAGAAGTTCGGCGAGGAAGCGGTGGAGACCGCGCTCGCCGCCGTGTCCGGCGATCCCCGGCAACTCGCATCCGAAAGCGCGGACGCGCTTTATCATCTTCTGGTGCTGTGGGCGGCGGCAGGCGTCACGCCGGACGATGTCTATGCGGTCTTGAAAGCGCGCGAGAGCCAGTCGGGGCTTGCGGAGAAAGCGGCTCGAAAGCAGTAATTTTTCGCGCACGGCCGGACGCAAAACCGATCGCATGCCGACGCATGCTCTCACTTTTGCCGGCCGATGCTTTGCTAGCCCGCGGCCTGTTCTTCTTCGGACAGGCTCTTGACCAGATCGAGTACGCGCTTGCGCACTTTCGGGTCCTTGATCTTCATGAAGGCGAGCGACAATTGCAGGCCTTCGCCGGAAGACACGAACGCCATCACCGGCGGCGTATCCTCGGAGGATTTCGCCGGCTCGCCGATGCCGTCATAGAAGAAGTCGATCGGCACGCCCAGAATCCGCGCGATCTCGAACAGGCGGCCCGCGCCGATGCGGTTCACGCCCTTTTCGTATTTCTGCACCTGCTGGAACGTCAGGCCGAGAAGATCGCCCAGCTTCTCCTGACTCATGCCGATCAGCATGCGCCTTATGCGCACGCGATTTCCGACCTGAGCGTCGATGGGGTTGGCTTTCTTGGTCACGGCTTTTCGGGTGGAGAGGCGGCGGGAACTTAACCGGACCGTACGGTGACGGAAAGATGTAAATGCCCGATTAGTTACCGAGCCTCTTTTCGCGCCAAAAATATCGCGGCGGCCAGGGCGGCCAGCAGAAGCGCGGCAAAGATGAGGTCCCCAAAATGGGCGTATGGCGTGGGCGCCAGCGCTGCCGGCAGGGGCGTGTCCACCACACCCAACCGCCCCAAATTGAGGGAGTCCCGCAGCCGGCCCATGGGATCGATCATGGCCGAAATGCCGGTATTGGCGGCGCGCGCCACCGGCAACCCTTCTTCGATGGCCCGTACGCGCGCGATCAGCAAATGTTGCAGCGGCCCCGCCCAGGGCCCGAACCAGGAATCGTCGGTGACATTGACCAGCCAGCCGGGGCGCTGGTCCGCCGTCACCGCGCCCGGGAAAATGATCTCGTAGCAGATCAGGGGTGTGACCGCGGGCGCGCCCGGGATGCGATAGATGTGAGGCCCATCGCCGGAGGCGAAGCCGCCCTCGCCTTGCGTCAGCTTGGTGATGCCGAACCGGCCCAGCAGATCGGCGAAGGGCACATATTCGCCGAACGGCACCAGATGGAATTTGTCATAGACCGCTTCCACCTTGCCGCCGGGACCGAAGACATAGAGCGAATTGTAAAAGACGGGGTCGGCGCCCTCGCTAGCGCGGGTGGCGCCGGTGATGAGGCTCTTGCCGCCTTCTGTCAGGGCGGCAATCTGCTCCAGCGCGACCTGGGAGCGATCGAGCAGGAAAGGCGGCGCGGCCTCGGGCCAGACGATGTGGGTTACCGGACCCGGCCTCTCGGACAGTTCGATCAGCCTTTCCCAATTTCGCCGCACATAGCGGCGTCCATATTTCTCGTTCTGGGGAATGTCGGGCTGCACCAGGCGCAAGCGCACCCCCGGCACGTCGGGTGCGGGCGTCTCCGCCAGCCGGATCGCGCCATAAGCCCAAAGGCCGGCGAACAAAGCGATCATGACCGAAGGGGCGGCCAGTCGGCGGGAAGAGGAACAGAATTCCGCCAGTGCCGCGCCCAGCAGGATGGTGAGGAAGGAAAGGCCATAGGCGCCGAACAAAGACGCGCTCTGCATCACCGCCCAGGACGCGCCCCAGCCATAGGCAGGCAGATTCCAGGGAAAGCCGGTCAAGGCATGGCCGCGCACCCATTCCGCCGCGGCATAGAGAAGCGCAAAAACCAGAAGCCGCGACACGCCGTTCCGCCAGAACCGCATGGCGAGGCCGCACGCGATGCCGGCATAAAGCGCCAGCCCCCCCGTCAGGATCAGAAGGGCGAAGGGCATCTGCCACAGATGCGCGGAGGGATCGACCATGAAGGCGTAGCCGATCCAATGCCAGCCCAGCAGATATTGCCCGAAGGCGAAGGCCCAGCCCGCCACCGCCGCCTTGCGGACGGGATGGGGACTTTGCCGCGCGCCATCCAGGAGCAGCACCAGCGCCGCAAAGCCCAGAAGCAACGCCGGAAAGAATTCCACCGGCGCGAAGCCGAGCGCGGAAAAAAGTCCCGCGCCGAAGGCGAAAAGAAAACGCCGCCAGCCGGTCAGGCCGCGAATGGCGGCGCCCTGGCGTTCCAGCCATGCCGTCATGCGGAACGGGGCGGCGCGGTTCGGCGGATGCGCAGGCGCTTGATCCGGCGCGGATCGGCTTCCAGCACTTCGATGTCGTAGCCGGAGGGATGGGCGACAATCTCACCTCGCTGCGGCAGCCGTCCCAGCAGCCAGCCGACCAGCCCGCCCAGCGAATCGACATCGGCGTCGGGATCTTCCGGCGCCAGATCGATGCCGGTTTCGGCCTTGAAATCCTCCAGCGCCAGGCGGGCATCGGCGACATAATCCTCGCCTTCGCGCTTTAAGGGCGGGGTTTCTTCGTCATGCTCGTCGGCGATGTCGCCCACGATTTCCTCGATGATGTCCTCGATCGAGACCAACCCGTCGGTGCCGCCATATTCGTCGATCACCAGCGCCAGATGGGTATGGCTGGCCTGCATCTTGAGCAGAAGGTCGAGCGCGCGCATCGACGGCGGCGCGAACAGGACCGGCCGCTTGATGCGGGCGATGGACGACGGCGTGGGACGATAGCCGCCCGCCGCGTCGGGCTCGAGCAGCGCCAGGACGTCCTTCACATGCACAAGCCCGGTGGGATCGTCCAAACTCTCGCGATAGACCGGCAGCCGCGAATGCTTGGCGTCGCGGAACATCGCCACCAGTTCGGACATCGGCGTGTCTTCGTCCACCGCCAGAATCTGGGCGCGCGGCACCATCACGTCGGAAACCTTGGTCTCGCCGAAAGCCAGCAGGTTGGCGAGCATGATCCGTTCCTGCTGCGACAGGGCGGCTTCCTTGCGCTCGCTTTCCTCGATCACCTCTTCCAGGCTTTCGCGCATCGCCGCGCTGGAGGGGTCCTCGCCGCGCAAGAGCTGCAGCAGGCGCTTTAAGAGCGGCGGACTGCCGGCGGCCTCGCTCATCGCGCCATCTCGTAAGGGTTGGCGATGCCCAGGCGGCGCAGGATCGCGATCTCCAGACTTTCCATCGCTTCGGCGTCGCGGGTTCGAATGTGATCGTATCCCGCCAGATGCAGCACGCCATGCACCACCAGATGGGCGGCATGATCGGCAAGGCTTTTGCCGGCCGCCTTGGCCTCGCGCCGGGTGACCCCCAAGGCGAGCGCGATATCGCCACGATACCGGCCGGGATTGGGGCCCGCGGGGAAGGACAGGACGTTGGTGGATTTGTCCTTGCCGCGAAAATCGCGGTTGAGCGTCTTCAATTTGCGATCGCTGGAAAGCAGCACCGTGAGGGACGATTTGCCGCCGAACCGGGCCGCCTTTGCCGCCGCCTCGGCGGCACGCTTCAGCCGGGGCACAAGCCCGCGAACATCGCGCCAACCCGGCGCGTCCACCACGATTTGAATGCCGTCCTGACTTGCTGGAACGCTCATTTGCCGCGCGCACTATAAGCGGCGACGATGCGGCTGACGAGGGCGTGGCGCACCACATCGCCCTCGGCGAAGCGGGCGACCCCCACCCCTTCCACCCCTTCCAGGATCGACAGCGCCTCGTTGAGACCTGAGGCGACATTGCCGGGGAGGTCCGATTGCGATGGATCGCCGGTCACCACCATCTGGCTGTCCTCGCCCAGGCGCGTCAGCATCATCTTCATCTGGGCCGGAGTGGTGTTCTGCGCTTCGTCCAGAATCACGAAGGCGCGGGTGAGCGTGCGCCCGCGCATGAAGGCGAGCGGCGCCACTTCGATCACGCCCTGTTCGATCAGCCGGGTGGTCTGCTCGCCCAACACGTCGAACAGCGCGTCGTAGAGCGGGCGCAGATAGGGATCGATCTTCTCTTTCAAGTCGCCGGGCAAAAAGCCCAGCCGCTCGCCCGCTTCCAGCGCCGGCCGCGACAGGATCAGCCGCTCGACCCGGCGCTGATGCAGCATGTGCGCCGCAAAGGCGGCGGCGAGGTAGGTCTTGCCGGTTCCGGCGGGACCGACGCCGAACACCAGGGGATTGTCGCGCATCAAATCGAGATAGGCGGCCTGCGCCGGGCTGCGCGGCCGGGTGATGCGCGAGGAAGCGGTGCGGATGGCGCCTTCGCTGGCGGCGCGGTTGTTGTTGGCGTCCGGATCGGTGAAGCGGATCTCCGCATCGACTTCCGCCAGGGTGACGCTTTCGCCCGCCTGAAGCCGCGCATAGAGCGCGCGCAGAATCTGGGCGGCGCGGGCGCGGGTGTCGGCGGTGCCCGCGACGGCCAGAAGATTGCCGCGCTGGCTGATGAGGACCGAAAGCTTCTGCTCGATCCGCGCGACATGTTTCTGATGCGGGCCGGTCAGCGCGGCGACGAGCTTGTTGTCGTCGAACTCCAAAGTGAGCTGCTCGGCTTCGGCCTTGCGAGGAATGGGTTTGGAACGGGCGCTCAAACCAGGCGGCCTTTCAGGCTGTTGGCGGTCAAGGCTTCGATCATGACCGGACGAACCCGGCCGATCAGGCTCGCGGGCCCCTCGACATGCACGGGATTGAGGTGCGGCGTGCGGCCCACGACCTGCCCCGGCCCGCGCCCCGTCTTTTCGAACAGGATGTTCTGCGTCGTTCCGATCAGGGCGCGGTTGGCGTCGTCCTGCTGCGACAGGAGCAATTTCTGCAGCACATCGAGCCGCGCGCTTTTCACGTTTTCTGCGATCTGCTTCTTGGCCGCGGTGGCGGGCGTGCCGGGCCGCGCGCTGTATTTGAACGAGAAGCATTGAGCGAAACGGACATCGCGCACCAATTGCAATGTCGCTTCGAAATCCGCATCGCTCTCGCCCGGAAAACCCACGATGAAGTCGGAGGAAAACGCGATGTCCGGCCGTGCCGCACGGATGCGCGTGATGAGACGGCGATAATCGTCGGCGCTGTGCTGGCGGTTCATCGCCGCCAACACGCTATCGGAGCCCGATTGCACCGGCAGGTGCAGGAACGGCATCAGCTTTTCGATATCGCCATGGGCGGCGATCAAGTCGTCATCCATGTCGCGCGGATGGCTGGTGGTGTAGCGGATGCGCAAGATTTCATCGATATCGGCAATCGCCGCGATCAGCCGCGCGAAGGACCAGCCCTTCCCATGCGCATCGGTGCCGCGATAGGCATTCACATTCTGCCCCAGGAGCACGAGTTCGCGGGCGCCGCGCGCGGCCAACGCGCGCGCCTCGGCCAGGATCTGTTCCGGCGCGCGGGAATGTTCGGGCCCGCGCGTGTAGGGCACGACGCAGAAGGTGCAGAATTTGTCGCAGCCTTCCTGCACGGTGAGAAAGGCGCTGACGCCGGTATCCGAAACCGCTTGCGGCAGGACGTCGAACTTTTCCAGCGCGGGGAAATCGGCTTCCACCCGCTCGCCCGCGCCGCGCGCGATGCGGGCGATCATTTCCGGCAGGCGGTGATAGGATTGCGGCCCCACCACCATGTCGACCACGGGCGCACGCGCGAGTATCTCCTCGCCCTCGGCTTGGGCCGTGCAGCCCGCCACCGCCACCAGCATGCGTCCGCCGGCCCTCGACTTGTCGTCCTTCAGCGCCCGGATGCGGCCCAGTTCCGAATAGACCTTCTCGGCCGCCTTTTCGCGGATATGGCAGGTGTTGAGGATCACCATGTCGGCGTCCTCCGGCGTTTCGGCCCCGGCATAACCCAGGGGCGCAAGCAAATCCGCCATGCGCGCCGAGTCATAGGCGTTCATCTGGCAGCCATAGGTCTTGATGAAGAGCTTTTTCATCGGGCGGAGGTATCGAAATCAACCTAGCAAATTCAAGTCATTCACCAAACACCGGCTTTCTCCCCCCCCGCGCGGCAAAGCCGCTGGCGGGGGAAGATGCCGTCCGAGGGTTTATCCAGAGGAAGATAGATGGGGGCAATCAAGAAAGCCCCGCCAGGGCGGACGCCTGACCCGTCCGCACGGTTTCCCAGGCGATTTTGGCAAGTTCCTTGCGGTCCAGGGCCGGCAAAGGGGCATGGAATTGCACCACCACGTCCAGGGGGCCTGCCACCAGGGCCTCCCACAGATGCGGGACCAGCTCCATGTCGCCGTACCAGGCATAAAGGGGCCGGTTCTCGCGCCCCATGGGAATGCCGT
>JAFKFF010000048.1:0-2124 GCA_017307315.1 Alphaproteobacteria bacterium | reverse complement strand
ATGCCGTGCCGCGCCACATAGGCGGTGGAAACCGGCTGCACCGGCACCCGGTCGGGCCCCGCCAGGACGGAATCGGCGGCGGCCAGAAGGGCGCTTTTGAACGGCAACACGATGTTGCCGTCATTGGAGGTGCCTTCGGGAAACAGCACCAGCACATCGCCCTCGCCCAGCCGCCGGGCGATGGCGTCGCGCGCCTGGCCGGTCTCGCTGCGCCGGGTCCGGGTCACGAAGACCGTGCGCTGCAGCTTGGCCAGGGTGCCGAAGAAGGGCCAGGTGCCCACTTCCGCCTTGGCGACGAAGGAAAGTGGCGTCACCGCGGAAAAAATCACGATGTCCATCCAGCTCGAATGGTTGGCGAGAAGCAGCGCCGCTTTTGACGGCGCCGCTCCCAGCACGCGGATGCGCATCCCGAACAGCCGCGCGATGAAGCGGTGGTAGCGATGGGGAAAGCTGCGCCGCGCCGGCAGTTTCAGAGTCAGCAGCAGCCATTGCACGGGAATAAGGAGCAACGTGACGAGCAGAAAGACCGCCAGAATGACGGCAGCGCGGGCTTTCGGCATTACCCCCTCCGGTCTTCGCAGGCTCGAGAGCCTGCTACGACCACCTCCCCCACCAGCGCTCCGCGCGTGGGGGAGGCGGGCCTGTGCCCACCGCACAGGTCGCAGAATCCGTCTATCACAGCTTGGGTTTCTTGCCCTTGGGCACGCCGTAAAGCTCCAGCCGGTGATCGACCAGTTCGAAACCCAGTTCCTCGGCGACCCGGCGCTGCAGCTTTTCGATTTCCTCGTTGCGGAATTCGATCACGCTGCCGGTCTGCACGTCGATAAGATGATCGTGATGGTTTTCCGGCATCTCTTCATAGCGGGCACGGCCGTCGCGAAAATCGTGCCGCTCCAGGATGCCGGCATCCTCGAACAGCTTCACGGTGCGGTAGACGGTGGCGATGGAGATATGTGGGTCGATGGCGGCGGCGCGGCGGTAAAGCTCTTCCGCATCGGGATGGTCTTCGGCATTGGACAGCACGCGCGCGATCACCCGGCGCTGCTCGGTCATCCGCAGGCCCTTGTCGACGCAGAGTTTTTCGATCCGCGTCACCCTTCATCTCCGTGCGCGCTTATTACCGGACAAGGTTAGGCGAATTCGTCCGGATTCGGAAGCGGAAGGATGACTTTCAGCAGATGGGCGTCCTTCTCTCCATAATAAGCCTTGCGCCGGCCCGCGACGGCGAAGCCCAGGCCTTCATAGAGCCCGATGGCCGCCTGATTGTCAGTCGCAACTTCCAGAAAAAGTGTCTTGGCCCCCAAGGCCGCGGCATGCGCCGCCGCCGCCCAGACCAGCGCGCGGCCCAGGCCCTGCCGCCGCGCGGGCGGAGCGACCGCCAAGGTGAGGATCTCCGCCTCGCCGCCGGCGGCACGCGCCAGCACGAAACCCTGCGGCAGGGTGAAGGCGAACACGCCCGGCCCGGCGAGGAGATCGCGCAACGACGCGGCTCTCCAACCTTGTGCGAAACTCAGCGCATGACACTCCGCCAGTGCTTCGACATCGTCCATCGCCGGATCGAACAGATGCGGGATCATGACGGCGAAACGCCGCCGGGCAATTTGGCGTCGGGCGCGCGCAGATAAAGCGGCGCGGGCGGATCGGCCGGGATCGCGCGCGTCATCGCCAGCCGGCCCACCCATAGGGCATCCGGCTGGCGGATGGCACTCACCGGAAATTGCGCGCCCAGGCTCGCGGCCGCCACCTTCGCGCCGGTGCCGCAAAGCGCTGAGGCGCCGAAAGCGCGGATGCGCGCCACCGCCTCTTCGAACGGCAGCACCGTCGGGGGCAAGACGATTTCGTCCTTCTCGCGGAGCAGCAGATAGGCTTCGTCGCGCTTGGCGTCATGGATCGCGGCGGCGCGCGCCGCACCCGTGGCCGCCGCCATCGCTTCCAAAGTGGTGATGCCAATCAAAGGCCGCTCCAACCCGATCCGAAGGCCGCGCATGAAGGAAAGGCCCACGCGCTGGCCGGTGAAGGTGCCGGGGCCGGTGGTGACGGCCAAGCGGTCCAGCGCCGCGAAAGCGATGCCGGCCTCGCGCATCGCAAGATCCACCATCGGCGCCAGCGCTTCGGCATGGCCCC
>JAFKFF010000493.1 GCA_017307315.1 Alphaproteobacteria bacterium | reverse complement strand
GATCAGGATGCTGGATGTGACCACGGCATTGGTGGTGGCGGCGCCGACGCCTTGCGCGCCGCCCTTGGAGAAAAATCCGTTGTAGCAGCCCATGATCGCGATGATGAAACCGAACACCGCCGCCTTGATCAGGCCCGAAGTGATGTCGTCGCTCTTGGCGAAATCGATGGTGTTCTTGAGGTAGATCGAGCCGGTGAAGCCGAGATTGTAGGTCGAGACCAGATAGCCGCCCAAGACGCCGATGGAATCACCCACCGCGGTCAAGACCGGCAGCGAGAGCACCGCCGCCAGCAGCCGCGGCACCACCAGATATTTGATCGGGTTGGTGGCGAGCGTGGTGAGCGCGTCGATCTGCTCGGTCACCTTCATGGTGCCCAGCTCGGCGGCGATGGCCGCGGCGACCCTTCCGGCCACCATCAGGCCGGCAATCACCGGTCCCAATTCGCGGGTGATGCCCAGGACGACGATCTGCGGCACGATGGCTTCCGCGCCATAGCGGTTGCCGCCCAGATAAATCTGCAGCGCCAGAACCGCGCCGGTGGAAAGCGCGGTCAGCCCCACCACCGGCAGCGAGAAGTAGCCGATCCGCATGATCTGCTGGCCCAGCAGGCGGCCATAGAAGGGCGGGCTGACGATCGCGGCCAATGTCTGGCCGGTGAAGCGCGTCACCCGTCCGATCTGGGCAAGCAAGGTCAGGACGGCGCGGCCGATGGCGGCGAAAAAATTCATGCGGCGGCTTCGGTGTAATGGCGCGGCATGCGCAAACCGGTGAGGATTTCATAGGCGTTGGTGCCGGCCAGCGCCGCCACCTCTTCCAGCATCACATGGTCGCCCAGGAATTCCACTTCGTCTCCCACTTTCACCCCCGCCAGGCCGGTCACGTCCAGCGCGGTCATGTCCATCGAAACGCGTCCCACGAAATTCGCCCGGACGCCCGCAATGTAGGCCACGCCTTTGCCGGACAGGCTGCGCGGAATGCCGCCGGCATAGCCCAACGCCACGGTGGCGATCATGCTGGGCCGCTTGGCGCGGAACGTGGCTGCGTAGCCAACGCTTTCCCCCTTGTCAATTCGCCGCAGCTGCAGCACCCGCGCGGTCGCAACCGCAACGGTTTTCATGGGTTTCCCGCCTTCCTGCGCCGCGCCGCCATAAAGGCCGACCCCAGGCCGGACCAGATCGAAGCGATAGGATTTGTCGAGAAAGGCGCCGCCGGACGCAGCCAAGCTGGCGGGGGCCGGGGGCAGCATGGCGAGCGCGGTGCGGAAGCGCGCCAATTGTTTCTCGTTCATCGCGCTGCCGGCTTCGTCGCCGCAGGCCAGATGGC
>JAFKFF010000047.1 GCA_017307315.1 Alphaproteobacteria bacterium | reverse complement strand
CCTTGGCGCCGGCATGTCTTTGGGTCATGGCGAGACTATGGGGCGGCAGTCCGGTGGCGGAAAGCGCCTTGCGATCAAGGGGTTGTTTGGTGGTGCTGTGGATGCCTGGTAAAAGAACGGAACGGTCAGCGAACGAACTGCGTCCGAATCACTAACTCGTTTAATATCTGCCTTTGTTCTCATACATTTAGATGTTTGTCAAGGCGAGCCAACCACCATATCTTGTGCGCAACGCCAGTCATGGAGTCCGGGCAGCCCTGCGGGGGCCGATCTTCCGTAGACGGAGCGAAGCCGCCAGGATTTGCGCTTCGCGGGCCTATGGGGAACATGGATCCATGACCGACCGTCACAAGGAATGGGAACAGGCCGCCGCGCGCGAGTTGAAGGCTGGACCGGGCACAGATCCCTGCTGGCAAAGTCCCGAAGCCATCCCCGTCAAGCCGCTCTATACCGAAGCCGATCTGGAAGGGCTGGAGATCCAGACCTGGCCCGGACAGGCACCCTTCACCCGCGGGCCCCGGGCCAGCATGTATGCGGGCAGGCCCTGGACCATTCGCCAATATGCCGGCTTCTCGACCGCGGAAGAATCCAACCGCTTTTATCGCCAGAATCTGAAAGCCGGGCAGATGGGGCTGTCGGTGGCTTTCGATCTTCCCACCCATCGCGGCTATGACAGCGACCATCCCCGGGTGTTCGGCGATGTCGGCAAGGCGGGCGTGGCGATCGATTCCGTCGAGGACATGAAAATCCTGTTCGACGGCATCCCGCTCGACCGCATGAGCGTCTCCATGACCATGAACGGCGCGGTACTGCCGGTCCTGGCCAGCTTCATCGTGGCGGGCGAGGAGCAGGGCGTCCCACCGGAAAAACTGTCGGGCACCATCCAGAATGACATCCTGAAGGAATTCATGGTGCGCAACACCTATGTCTATCCGCCGGGACCGTCGATGCGCATCGTGGCGGACATCATCGCCTTCGCCGCGGAGCGCATGCCGCGCTTCAACTCGATCTCAATCAGCGGCTATCACATGCACGAGGCCGGTGCGACTGCGGTGCAGGAACTGGGCTTCACGCTCGCCGACGGCATGGCCTATGTCCGCGCCGCGATGGCGCGGGGGCTGGACATCGATTCCTTCGCGCCGAGGCTGAGCTTCTTCTTCGGAATTGGGATGAATTTCTTCATGGAAGTGGCCAAGCTTCGCGCCGCGCGGCTGCTTTGGTCCGAGATCATGGAAGAGCTGGGCGCCCAATCGGCGGAAAGCCGGATGCTGCGCACCCATTGCCAGACCAGCGGCGTCTCCCTGACCGAACAGGACCCGCACAACAATATCGTGCGCACCACCCTGGAAGGGTTGGCGGCGGTTCTGGGCGGCACGCAATCGCTCCATACCAATGCCTTCGATGAGGCCATCGCCTTGCCGACCGAAGCGTCGGCGCGGACCGCGCGCAACACCCAATTGATCCTTCAGCATGAGAGCCAGATCACCCATGTGGTCGACCCCTTGGGCGGGTCCTATTATGTCGAAGCGCTGACCCATGCCCTGGCCGATGCCGCGCGCGGCGTGATCGCGCAGGTGGAGGAAGCGGGTGGGATGACGGCGGCGGTGGAAGCCGGCTGGCCCAAGCTGGAGATCGAAGCCGCCGCGGCACGGCGCCAGGCCCGCATCGACCGCGGCGAGGACGTAATCGTGGGCGTCAACAAATTCCGTCTGGAAAACGAGCCGCCGCTCGCCATTCGCGCCATCGACAATGCCGAGGTGCGCGAGGCCCAGGTCGCCAAGTTGAAGACGCTGAAAGCGACGCGCAATCTGGCCAAACTCGCCGCCGCGCTCGACGCCTTGCGCGCGGGCGCGCGAGGTGACGTCAATCTTCTGGCGCTGGCGGTCGAGGCCGCCAGGGCGCGCGCCACGGTCGGCGAAATCTCCTCCGCGCTGGAAGACATATTCGGCCGCCATGAAGCCGCGATACAGTCCATCCATGGAGTCTATGGCGAAAATTTCCCTGCGCTGGACGAGATCATCGCCGATGTGAATCTTTTCACGCGGGAAGGCGGGCGCCGTCCGAAGCTGCTGGTAGCCAAGCTGGGACAGGACGGCCATGACCGCGGCGCCAAAGTGGTGGCCACGGCCTTTTCCGATCTCGGCTTCGAGGTGGAAATCGGCGCCTTGTTCCGCGATCCCAAGGAAGCGGTGGACGACGCGCTGGCCGCCGATGTCGACGCCATCGGCGTTTCGACCCAGGCCGGGGGCCATCTCACTTTGGTGCCGCAGATGATCGAAGCGCTGAAGGCGCGGGGCCGCGACGATATCCTGGTGCTGGTGGGCGGCGTGATCCCGGCGCAGGATTATGACGCGTTGCGCGCCGCCGGCGTGGCCGCGATCTTTGGCCCAGGCACCAATATTCCCGATGCGGCGCGTTCGGTTCTAGGCCTTATCCGCGCCCGCCGCCGCCGCAACACGCCGTGAAGCAGTTCAAGGCTTGGCGGGCGACTTGTCGGAATTCTTTTCCTTGAGCGCCAGCCCCATGACGATGGCGCCTATATTGAAATAGACCGCGCCTTCCTGCCCGGTGGTGGCATCGGCGATGCTGATCTTTTCCACCGGTCCGGCATCGGTGTTGATGATCTCGCGCTTGGTGCCGTTGACCCCGGCGACGGCCAGGATCGCATTCTCTTCCGAAAGACTGATGACCCGAAATGCGGTTTCGGGTTTGGCGCCGTCTCCGCTGGACAGGATGGAATTGAAAAGGCCTTGCGCGATCGCTTCCTCGCGCTTTTCCCCGTTCTTGTCTCCGGCCTGTTCGAGGCAATCGGCCATCAGCGCATGCGCATCGGACAGAACGAAGGTGAGGGCGATGGCGGCCTTGAATTTTTCCAGCGCGGTCTTGCAATCCTTGGCGGCATAGGCGGTCTGGCCGTCCCGCATCAGCTGCTCGGTCTTCGTGCCCGCCGGGTCGTAGTCCGGCAGCATCAGATAGGCCTGGCGCATGGCGGTATAGTCGGTGCCGGGATCGCCATCCTGTGCCGCCGTCACCAGCGCCGCATAATCGCCGGCCGGGTCCGCCAGTGCCGCGACAGGCAGCAGCAATGTCACTATCAGACTCACCGCCGCTTTTTTGATCATGGCTTCAACTCGCCTTGAGCGCCTGGCCGTCGATCTTCAGGGAGTTCGCGACCACCGAGACCAGGCCGTACGGCGTGTCGGCCCAGACACGGAGAGGCACGACATAATCGCTGCCCTTGACCTTGCTGGGATAGGTCACCACCCAGGCATGGATGGTGGGGAAGCTTTCATTGGCCTTCAGCACTCGCGGCTTGAATCCCGCCAGTTGCCGATACTTGATTTCGCATAGGGCCGCTTTGCCGGCATAAAGACCGTTGTCGAGCTTGATCTCGACATCCTTGGTCTTGCGCATCTCGATGTTGTAGCGGCGCCGGCCATCGAACACCGGCGCGGTCACGGTGCAGGGCGCGCCCGCGGTACCGGCGCCGGAAACGATGAACATCACCGCCGAAAGCGGATCGAGCGTCGCCTTCTGGTCTTCCGGCTTCACTTCATAGCCGGTGGTGGAATAGGGCGGGTCGGCATAAAGGCGCGGCGGATTGGAACTGTCGTAGGTCAGCGACACTTCCTGCTTCTTGCCGGTGCGGTTGATGTCGAAGGAATCGTACAGCGATGGCGAGAGAGTACTCTCGCCGACCTTGCCCGAAGAGGTAGCCTGGATCTCCGCTTGCCAGAAGGCGTTGACCACGCCGGAGGTCTCCAGATTGGACACGGCGTGATAGTCATTGCCCCGGACGGTGGCGTCGATGTCCATTTTCCCAAGGGTGATGCCGCCGGCATAGATGGTCATCGCCATCTGGAACTGGGAGGCGGGGAGCTTCGAATCGGTCGCGGTCCCGCCGGCGGCCCAGGCAGGGCCGGAGAGGGCCCAAAGGGCGGTCAGGGCGAGGGAAAAAGGGCGTAAGGTCATGCTTTCTCCGGGCCGTGGGGATTTAAACCACTGGCAACTATAATGTTTCCCGGTGGGCCTGGGCAAATTGCTTGACCCGAAGGGGCTCTTTCCGTATGAGACCCGGATTCCGGGCCGAAAAACCGGGTTTTTGAGAAAGACGACCGCCATGGCACGCCGCTGCGAACTGACCGGAAAAGGCACTTTGGTTGGCAACAATGTCAGCCATGCCAACAACAAGACCAAGCGGATCTACCGCCCCAACCTGCAGACCATCTCGCTGGTCAGTGAAATCCTGGGCAACAGCTACAAGCTGAAGATCTCCATGAACGCGCTGCGTTCGGTGGACCGCAACGGCGGCCTCGACCCCTTCCTGCTCAAGAGCAAGGACAATGTCCTCTCGGCCAAGGCCCTTCGCCTGAAGCGCGCCATCGCCAAGAAGACCGCCAAGCAGGCGGCTTGAGACCGGACTTCCGGTTTCGGCTTTAACCTTCTGTTTTTCTGAACTTTTCGGGTTACGCCTTAGCGGCCGGCGATACGCCGGGCGTGCTCGTCATGCACCCGGTCTTCCTCGAACAGGGAAATGAGCTGGGTGGTCATCGCCCCACCCAGCTGTTCGGCATCCACGATCGTCACCGCCCGCTTGTAATAGCGGGTGACGTCATGGCCGATGCCGATGGCGGTCAGTTCGACGCTGGAGCGGGTCTCGATATCCTCGATCACCCGGCGCAGGTGCCGTTCCAGATAGTTCCCGGCATTCACGGAGAGGGTGGAGTCGTCCACCGGCGCGCCATCCGAGATCACCATCAGAATCTTGCGCTGCTCGGGGCGGGCCATGAGCCGATTGTGCGCCCACATCAGGGCTTCGCCATCGATATTCTCCTTGAGGAGACCCTCGCGCATCATCAGGCCCAGATTGCGCTTGGCGCGCCGCCAGGGCTCGTCCGCGGCCTTGTAGACGATATGGCGCAGGTCGTTGAGGCGGCCGGGGTTGGCCGGCTTGCCGTCCGAAGTCCATTTCTCCCGCGACTGGCCGCCCTTCCAGGCCCGCGTGGTGAAGCCCAGGATTTCGGTCTTGACCGCGCAGCGCTCCAGGGTGCGTCCCAATATGTCGGCGCACATCGCCGCCACCATGATCGGGCGGCCCCGCATGGAACCGGAATTGTCCAGAAGCAGGGTCACCACCGTGTCGCGGAAATTGGTGTCCTTCTCGCGCTTGAAAGACAGCGGATACATCGGATCGATAACGATGCGCGGCAGGCGCGAGGTGTCGAGCAGGCCTTCTTCCTGGTCGAACTCCCAATGCCGGTTCTGCTGCGCCAGCAGCAGGCGCTGCAGCTTGTTGGCCAGACGCGAGACCACGCCTTGCATCTGGGAAAGTTGCTGGTCGAGAAAACCGCGCAGGCGGGTCAATTCCTCGGCATCGCAAAGATCAGGCGCGGAGATTTCCTCGTCGAATTGCGGCGTATAAATCTTGTAGCCCCAGCTTTCGGCCTGGGAGAAGGGCGGCTGCGAGCGGTTGGGCTGCATGCCTTCTTCGGGCTGGTCGGTTTCGGCGAAATCCTCGACCTGTTCGCCGCTGACTTCGGCCTCGGCATCTTCGCCTTCCTCGCCGCGATCCTCGGTGAATTCGGTCTCGCCGCTTTCGCCCTGCTGCTGGGCCTCCTGCTCTTCGCTGCCTTCGTTCTCGCTTTCCGAGCTTTCGCCTTCACCTTCCTCTTCGGAGGATTGGCCATCGTCGTCGCTGCGAGTGAGGTCCTGGAGGATGATGCGGGTGAGCCGGGCGAAGGCCTTCTGGTCGCGCATCACCTCCGGCAGTTTTTCCATGTCGTTGGCTGCGCGCTCCTCGACAAAAGGCCGCCACAAATCGACCGCCTTGGCGAGGGTGGCGGGCGGCGCCTGTCCGGTCAGCTTTTCACGCATCAGAAGGCCGACCACTTCGGACAGCGGAACCTCGTCGCGGGTCGAGGCGCGGGCCAGCCCGCGCGCGGTCAACCGCTGCTCCAGTTGGGCGGCAAGGTTCTGGCGTACCCCTTCCATGGCGAGCGCGCCGATGGCTTCCACCCGCGCCGATTCCGCGGCGTCGAAGATGGCCAGGCTTTCGGTCCCGCCGGGACGGAAGCGGTTATGGACCTTTTCGTCGTGATAGGCCTTGCGCAGCGCATAGGCGTCGCCGGTGCCGCGCACCAGCGCGACTTCGTGCGGCGCCAAGGCGCGCGTGGGCGCGGGCAGGCGAGCCTTGAGCCCTTTCAGGCTGGGCGGCTCGGACGAGAAATTGACTTCCAGCTCCGGCTCGCCCGCGAGCGAGCGCACCGCTATGGCGACGGCGCGCTTGAAAGGCTCGGAAGGGCTCTCAGGCTTGGCCACAAAGGCCTCCCATTGAACTGGATCCCCGCATGTGAGGCGATGCCCGATGCTTACGCAACCAGCACTTTAGCGGCGCTCTCCGGCAGTTCCTGGCCGAAGGCGCGCTGATAGAATTCCGCTACGCTGGCGCGCTCCAGCTCGTCGCATTTGTTGAGGAAAGTGAGGCGGAAGGCGAAGCCGATATCGCCGAAGATTTCCGCATTCTGCGCCCAGGTCATCACGGTGCGCGGGCTCATCACGGTGGAAAGATCGCCGTTGATGAAAGCGTTGCGGGTCATGTCGGCGACGCGGACCATGGCGGCGATGGTCTTCTTGCCTTCCGGCGTGTTGTAGTGCGGCGACTTGGCCAGGACGATTTCCGCCTCCGCATCGTGGCTGAGATAGTTGAGCGTGGTAACGATGCTCCAACGGTCCATCTGGCCCTGATTGATCTGCTGGGTGCCGTGATAAAGGCCGGTGGTGTCGCCCAGCCCGATGGTGTTGGTGGTCGAGAACAGGCGGAATGCCGGATGCGGCTTGATCACCTTGTTCTGGTCGAGCAGGGTGAGCTTGCCCTGCACCTCCAGCACGCGCTGGATCACGAACATCACGTCGGGGCGGCCGGCATCGTATTCGTCGAACACCAGCGCTACCGGCCGTTGCAGCGCCCAAGGAAGAAGTCCTTCGCGAAATTCGGTGACCTGCCGGCCATCCTTCAGCACGATGGCGTCCTTGCCGATCAAATCGATGCGGCTGACATGGCTGTCCAGGTTGATGCGGATGCAGGGCCAGTTCAGCCGCGCCGCGACTTGCTCGATATGGGTGGATTTGCCGGTGCCGTGGTAGCCCTGGATCATCACGCGGCGGTTGAAGGCGAAGCCCGCCAGGATCGCCAGCGTGGTTTCGCGGTCGAAGCGGTAGGCGTCGTCACGATCCGGCACATGCTCGCTCGGCTTCTTGAAGGCCGGAACCTGCATTTTGGTTTCGATGCCGAAAACCTTGGCAACGTCGATGACGGTATCGGGCTGCGCGGCGGGATCGAGGCCGATGTCGGGAATGCTCATGATCAATGGTCCGGGTGGCGTTCACTCGCCGGGCCGGCGGGGGCCGTCAGATCAGGCCGGAAGCGCGCAGGACGCCGTAAGCCTTGATGACCTGTTTCAGACGCTCTTCGGCGCCCCGGTCGCCGCCATTCGCGTCGGGATGAAACCGTTTCACGAGTTCCTTATACCGCGCCTTAATCTCGATCAAGGTGGCGTTATGCGCCAGCTGCAGCGTGTCCATTGCCATGACCTGAAGGCGCGTCAATTGCCGCTCCGGACGGCGCGGCTGACCGGTATCGTCGTCCTCGTCGAATACCGCATGGCCGTCATGAAAATGTAAGGGGCCTTGGCCGGTGCGGGCGCGCGCGGCGCGCTTGCCCATCGGCCAGGTGGGGCGGTGACCGAACATCGCCTCTTCGCGGAACCGTTCCACATCCCCGTCATCCATGCCCTTGAAGAAATCCCAGGACTCGTTGTGCGCCCGGGCATGGGCGGTGCAAAGAAACAGATAGTCGGAAAGATTTTCCCGCGACTTCGGCACCCGGCACTCGCCCGGCTTGTCGCAATTCTTGACGGCGCAGGGCCGCGCATCCGGCTTCGCCGTCACCTTGGGCGCACCCTTGTTGATTAAAAAACAAGCAAAGCTATCGCTTGACTTTGTCCGGCCGGCGTCGCTTCGTCAGCCGATGAGCGTTGCCGATCGCATCCGCGACAAACTTGCCGCCGAATTCTCGCCGAGCCTGCTGGAGGTTTCGGACGACAGCGCCCGCCATGCCGGCCATTCCGGCGCCACGCGCGCCGACGGCAGCCGGGGCGAAACCCATTTCACGGTCCGCATCGTGTCGGAAAAATTCACCGGCCTGTCGCGGGTCGAGCGTCAGAGGCGGGTCTTCGCCATCCTGTCCGAGGAGATGACGGGCCCGGTTCACGCTCTGTCGCTCAACGCACTTTCGCCGGCGGAGGTGTAGCGGCACGGGCAGGCGATCCCTTGTCGCATTCCGGGATGGCCGCCAGGTCGGCCGCCGATTTCGCGGCCGGTGCGGGCGTGTTGGTTCCGGCAAAGCGGATCTCGCCCCTCAGGCCGCCGGGAAAGGCGGATTTCAGCGCGGCCTGGAACGCATCCGCGGTGCGGGGCCAGAAGCCCGAAATGCGCAAATCCGCTTTTTCCAGATAGGCGCGGGATGGAATCCAGCCGACAAAGTCTGCGCGATAATTGATATAGGCGCGACCCGTACCGTCGCGCGAGGTCAGCGAATAGCATTGTGTTCCCAGGCGCAACTGCGGCTCCAGCAGGAGCGCCGCGTTCCCCGGCAGCTTCTTTTCCAGTTCCGCCATCCGCAGGTAATCGGGCCTGATCTCGTCCCGCCGCCTGGACGGCACCATGGCGAGGCGCGACGTCGCGGTGGTGGAAAAGATCACCAGCGCGCCCGGCAGGATGGTGCGGCGCGCGGCCGCGCGAAAGAGATAATTGGCGCAAGGTCCCGCACAGACGCCTTCGACGACAAGCGCGGCGCGATGATCCGCCATCTCGCGGGCGATCGCCAGGGCGGGCGCTTCCTCTCCGCCGGAGCTGGTGAGATGCAGGGTATGCGGCTTGCCGTCGCCGAACGCGGCATGCACCTTGGCGGCCATCGCCTCGCTGATATGGCCCGCAAGAGCAATATCGCCGCTTTGGCCTGCCGCAGGCTGAGCCAGGATCGCCGCACAAAAAATCGCAAGGCCAAGCGCGCTTCGCATGCTCATCTCAGCCTGCGGGAAACGCTTCGTTGCGTTCGGGCGGCGTGACGCGCAGGGCGGTGATCTGGTTGCGTTGCCGCCTGAGGATCTCGAACTGGTAGCCGAAAAAGGCAAAGCGTTGTCCCGGATCGGGAATGGTCTGGGCCTCATGGATGACCAGGCCCGCGATGGTGGTGGCGCTTTCGTCGGGCAAATTCCAGTCCAGCTCGCGGTTGAGATCGCGGATCGGAACCGCGCCGTCGACCAGATAGGACCCGTCCGAGCGGCGACGCACGTCGGGACGCTCCGGCGCCTGATGCTCGTCGGGCAATTCGCCGATGATCTCGCCAAGAATGTCTTCCAGGGTTACCAGTCCCTGCAGCGCGCCATATTCGTCCACCACCAGCGCGAAATGGGTGCGCTGCCCACGGAAGGCGGCAAGCTGCTCTTCCAGGGTGGTGGTGTCGGGCACGAACCAGGGTGGCGTCGCCAGGCCCACGACATCGAAGGAAGCGACATCGCCGCCATGCTCGATCAGGGCCAGCGCCAGATGCTTGGCATGCAGGACGCCGATGATGTTTTCCGGCTCGCCCCGCCAGATCGGCACACGGGTGTGCTGGCTGTCGAACACCGTCGCGACGATCTCGCGCGCGGGCAAGTCGGCGTCCACCGAGGTCATGCTGGTCCGGTGCATCATCACATCGGCCACGGTCAATTCGCGCAAATCCAGAATGCCGCCGATCATGTCGCGAGGCTCGCGCTCGACGCTGCCTTCCTTGTGATGCAGCGCCACCGCTCCCCGGATTTCCTCATGCGCGGCATCCTCGTCGGGATTTTGCGGGCGGACGCCAAACAGCGACAGCACCCGCCACACCAGCCACTGCACCGTGCTGATGACCGGCGCCAGCAGGGACACCACCCATTGCAGCGGCGCCGCCAGCGTCAGCGCGACCCGGTCGGTTCGCGCGATGGCGAGCGTCTTGGGCAAGGTCTCGACAAAGATCAGGATCACCACCGTCATGATCGCGGTAGTGACGGCAACGGCGTGATTGCCCAAATGGTCTTCCAGGAGGGCGGTGGTGAGAGAGGAGGCCAGGATGTTGATGAAGGTGTTGCCCAGAAGGACCGCGCCGATCATCCGCTCGCGGTTGGCCACCAACCTGTTGACCCTGCGGGCGGCCTGACTTCCCTCCTGCTCCATCTGGTGCATGCGGCCGCGCGAAACCGCGGTCAGGGCGGTTTCCGCCGCGGAAAAGAGCGCGGAAACGGCCAGAAGAATGATGATCGGCGCGATGGCGTAGGAAAGCAGCATGGGTCACCCGGAATAGGGCGGCCATCCTGCCAGTTTTCAAGCGCGCAGAACATCTTTCACGGCGGCGGCCGGAACATCGCCGGTGACGAAGGCCTGGCCCAATCCGCGCACAAGAATGAAAACCAGCTTGCCGTCCTTCACTTTTTTGTCGTGGCTCATGGCGGCCAGCAGCGCATCCGGCTCCGGGCGCGGGCCCGGGATGTCGGATATCGCCGAAGGCAGGCCCACGGATTTGAGATGGCGGGCGAATCGCTCCGCGTCCTGGCCCGGGCAGAGGCCGAGCCGGACGGACAGCTGGAAAGCCAGCGCCATGCCGATGGCGACGCCCTCGCCATGAATCAGCCGGTCGGAAAAGCCCGTCGCCGCTTCCAGCGCATGGCCGAATGTGTGCCCTAGATTGAGAAGCGCCCGCTCGCCATTTTCGCGCTCGTCGCGGGCGACGATATCCGCTTTCATCTGGCAGGAATGGGCAACGGCGTGGATCAAACGCTCCCTGTCGCCCGCCAGTGCGCCCGCGCCATTGGCTTCCAGCCAATTGAAGAACGCCGCATCGCCCAAGGCGCCGTATTTGACCACTTCGGCATAGCCGGCCAGCAGCTCGCGCCGGGGCAGGGTGGCGAGCAGCGCCGTGTCGGCGATGACGATCCGCGGCTGATGAAACAGCCCGATCAGATTCTTGCCTTGCGGCGCATTGATCGCGGTCTTGCCGCCGACGGAGGAATCCACTTGCGCGAGCAAGGTGGTGGGGATTTGCGCGAAGGCCACGCCGCGCTTCAGCACGCCGGCGGCGAAGCCGGTGAGATCGCCGATCACGCCGCCGCCCAAGGCGACGATCAGTCCGCCGCGGTCCACGCCAGCATCCAGCAGAGCGCCCGACACCTCCGCCAGGCCCGCAAAGCTTTTCGAGCCTTCGCCCGGCGGCATCACCACCGGATGCGCATCGATGCCCCCGCGCCCGCACGATTCCAGAAAATCCGCCAGGTGAATCTCGCCCACCGTCGCGTCGGTCACCACCGGCACCGGCCCACGCGCCAGCGGTTTCAACAGGGCACCGGCCTCCGCCAAAAGGCCATGGCCGACATGGATGTCATAGGCACGGTCGCCAAGACCGACCCGGATCAGCTTGCGCATATGTCCTCGTACAATCCGCGCTCCTTCAGGGCGACGATGATGCGATCGACCGCAGCGCCGTGAGGCTCGTCGGCGGTCTCCAACACCATGCCGGCAGTGGCATAGACCGGCTCGCGGAGGGCGAGCAACCGTTCCATGGTGGCGCGCATGTCGCCCTCCTTGAGGAGGGGCCTTGTCTCGCGCTTCTTGACCCGGGCGAGCAAGAGGCCGACTGGCGCTTTCAGCCAGATGGTGAAGGCGGATTTGGCCATCGCGGCGCGGGTGGTTTCATCCATGAAGGCGCCGCCGCCGGTGGCCAGCACATGCGGCGGCTCTTCCAGCAGGCGGGCGATGACCTTGCGCTCCCCGTCCCGGAAATCCGGCTCGCCGAAACGCTCGAAAATCTCCGCCACCGTCAGGCCCGCCGCCGCTTCTATTTCATGATCGGCGTCGCGAAAAGGCACATCCAGCCGCGCGGCCAGACGGCGGCCGATCGAGGTCTTGCCGGCGCCCATCATGCCGACCAGCGCCACGGTGCGGTGGAGTGTCATGCCCGTTCCGATACACGAAACGGCGGGGAGAGCGAAGCGCATAAAGCGCGATCCGGAAAAGTGTGTAACGGTTTTCCGTAAGATCGCGCGAAAACAAAGATTTGCGAAAAGTGCTAAAGCAGGTCCATGAGTCCGCGAAACGACCTGATCGAGGCCTTCCTGGAGATGATGAGCGCCGAGCGCGGCGCGGGCGCCAACACGCTGGCTGCCTATGCCCGCGATCTTGCCGACTTCGCGGCCTATCCCGGAAAAGGGCTTGCGGGCGCCAGCCGCGAGGATATCCGCAATTATCTCGCGGGCCTTTCCGCGGCGGGCCTGGCGGCCTCGTCCCAGGCGCGCAGATTGTCGGCGCTGCGCCAATTCTACGGCTTTCTCTATGCCGAGAACATCCGCAAGGACAATCCCACCGAGGCGGTGGAGTCGCCGCGCCTGTCGCGGCCGCTTCCCAAGATTTTGTCGCGGGCGGATATGGAGGCGATGATCGCAACCGCGGCTGGCGACGAAGGTCCCGAAGGAAAGCGGCTCGTCTGCATCGTGGAGATGCTCTACGCGGCGGGCCTTCGCGTTTCGGAGCTGGCAGGACTCCCCCTCGCCGCGGTTCGCGGGCGGGACGGCTTCATCCTGGTGCGCGGCAAGGGCGGCAAGGAAAGGCTCGCGCCGCTCAATCCCGCCGCGCGCGAGGCGATCGCCTCCTATCTCGACATCCGCACCGAATTCCTGCCCAAGGGCGCGCGCCGCGCGCAGGCGGAGCGCTATCTTTTCTGCTCGCGCGCCGCGGGCGGATTTCTCACCCGCCAGAGGCTGCATCAATTGTTGAAGGCGCTGGCGGCGAAAGCCGGAATCGATCCCGCCAAGGTATCGCCGCATGTGCTGCGCCATGCCTTCGCGACCCATCTGGTGGAAGGGGGGGCGGACCTGCGCGCGGTGCAGACCTTGCTGGGCCATGCCGATATCGCCACCACCGAAATCTACACCCATGTCGCCAAGGACCGGCTGACGGCGGTGATGCAAAGTGCCCATCCGCTGGCGCGAAAGCCCAAGTAAGCCCCTGAAACGGAACCAAAAGGCCGCACTTTCCTTTTCAAGTCCGGATATGGCATTTTCCCGCCATTCTCGCACCGGGGCCGCATGCATTATCTGGATTTCGAACGACCCATCGCCGAACTGGAAGGCAAGATCGTCGAGCTGAGAAAGCTCGCCGAAGCCGATCCCACCATGGATATCGATAGCGACGTGGCGCGGCTCACCGCGCGCGCGGAAGCCCTGGTCCGCGACACCTATGTCCGGCTGACGCCCTGGCAGAAGGTCCTGGTGGCGCGCCATCCCGGCCGGCCGCATTTCCTGGATTACGCCAAGCTCTTGTTCGAGGAGATGACGCCGCTGGCGGGCGACCGCTCCTTCGGCGAGGACCAGGCCGTGATCGCGGGCCTGGCGCGGTTTCGCGGTCGCCCCGTCGCCTTTCTGGGGCAGGAGAAGGGCAACGACACCAAAACCCGGCTGCAGCACAATTTCGGCATGGCGATGCCGGAAGGCTATCGCAAGGCGGTCCGGTTGTTCGAACTGGCCGACCGTTTCGGCTTGCCGGTTCTGTCTTTCTGCGACACATCGGGCGCCTATCCTGGCGTTAGTGCCGAGGAGCGCGGGCAGGCCGAGGCGATCGCCCGCTCGATCGAAGCGGGGCTGGCGCTGAAAGCGCCTTTCATCGCCACCATCATCGGGGAGGGCATGTCGGGCGGGGCCATCGCCATCGCCGCCGCCAACCGCGTCTACATGCTGGAGCATGCGATCTATTCGGTGATCTCGCCGGAGGGCGCGTCATCGATCCTGTGGCGCTCCGCCGAAAAGGCACAGGAAGCGGCCACCGCCCTCAAGATCACCGCCCAGGACCTTCTGCAGCTGAAGCTCATCGATGCGGTGATCACCGAGCCGGAAGGTGGCGCGCACCGCGCGCCGGTCGAAGCGATCGAAACGGTGGGCGATCAGATCGTCAAGGGTCTTGCGGAGATGGACGGGCAGACCGGCGATCAGCTGCTCAAGGCGCGGCGGGCGAAATTCCTCGCCATGGGACGCACCCTCTAAAAGAAAAGGCCCGCGCCGGACGCGGGCCTTATTCCATCAAACGGCGGACGCCACCTATTTGGCGAGCGCGAAGCTCAGGGAGGAAACCCAGCCCTGGTTGCCCAGCTCGTCCTTCACTTCCCACC
>JAFKFF010000492.1 GCA_017307315.1 Alphaproteobacteria bacterium | reverse complement strand
ACTGGCGGCGCAGCGCGTCGCCAAGCCGTCGGATGTAGTCAAGGAAGGCCAGGCCGTGAAGGTGAAGCTTCTGGGCTTCGACGACCGCGGCAAGGTGCGCCTCTCCATGAAGCAGGTGGACCAGGCGACCGGCGAAGACCTGTCGAAGAAGCCCGCCGAGCCGAAGGCCGAAGCGCCGCAGGCTTAACGCACGGCAATGAAACAACGCCCGTGGGCCTTAAGGCTCGCGGGCGTTTTTCTTTGCGCCGGACGCACGGAACACGTTAGGTTTTCCCGCACTTTTCGAATGAGCCCGAGTTTGACCGTCCTGATGCGCCTGATTGCGTTGGCGATGATCGTGACCGCGCTGGTGCTTCTGGGCGCCGACGCGCTCACCTCGCTGGAAAAGGGCGGCGAGATCACGGTCCGCTCGCTGAACACGATCTGGACCATTCTGGACGCCTCTTCGCTGGCCGCCTTCAAGGACTGGGCGCAGCGCGAAGTCCCCTTCTTGGCCCAGACACTCTATTCCGCGCTGGCCATGCCGGCCTGGGGACCGATCGGCGTCTTCGGCGTGCTCATCGCTTTCATCTTCGGCCGCAAGCACGCCGAATAGGGCGCGTTCTTTTGGCTGCCGAGTGCGTCGCGCGTGCTCGCGTACGTCCGTACGCTCCGCGCGTCGCTCCTGCTCGGACAGCCAAAATCGACGCGCCCAGGGTTGATCCTGCTAGCGATTTTTTCCGGGGACCCAGAGGACATCGCCCATGCCGTCCTTGTTGGCGAAGCGCGCCATCACGAACAGGTGATCGGAAAGCCGGTTGGCGTAATGGAGCGCGGACGGATTGACTGGCGCTTCCGCCACCAGCGCCGCGATGGCGCGTTCGGCGCGCCGGGCGATGGCGCGGGCCAGGTGCAGATGCGCCGCCAGCGCCGTTCCGCCGGGAAGGACGAAGGAGCGCAGCGGCTCCAGATCGGCATTCATCGCGTCGATTTCCCGCTCCAGCCGTTCCACCTGCGCCAGCACGATGCGCAAGCTGGCATCCGATATCTCCGTGCCGGGCAGGCTGAGATCGGCGCCCAGATCGAACAGGTCATTCTGGATGCGGCCCAGCATGGCGTCCAAATCGCCTTCGGTATCAAGCCGGGCGATGCCGATGGCGCTGTTGGTCTCGTCCACCGCCCCGATGGCGGCGATCCGCGCCGAGGCCTTGGCCACCCGGCTGCCATCGCTGAGGCCGGTTTCGCCGGAATCGCCTGTTTTTGTGTAGATTTTGTTGAGTCTGACCATGGCGGCGGGACCTCTTGCGGGGCCGATCTTAATTACTATGATCCAGCCGTTTCCACCCCAAAGAGAG
>JAFKFF010000046.1 GCA_017307315.1 Alphaproteobacteria bacterium | reverse complement strand
AGGGGGCATGGGCGGACATGCCGTTCGTCCCGCGGTGATTAAGGTGCGCGTCCAAACCGCAATATTTCAGCGCTGTCCCCATCGAGGTCCGACTGACTGCGGCGGGAAGTTCGATCTGCGGCAGCGATCAACGCCTCATCGGGACGCCGGATATAATGGCGCGCCGTGATGTTGCGCTGGGAATGCCCAAGAAGGGCCGCGATTGTGGCGTCCGAATAACCTTCGTCCGCTGCAGCGCTGGCAAATGTCCGGCGTAAATCGTGGGAGCGGGCATCATTCAGGCCCGCGAGGTTGAACAGTGACGCGATTTTCTTCTTCAAATCGGCACTACCGGCGCCCACTTGGACTTTCCGCGTGGCATCCGCGGCAGTTTCGTTTGGGAAGATCCAGACGTCCGACGTCCGCTTAAGGCCCTGAAGGAGGGTGACCACCACAGAGCCAACCGGCCGCACCGATTTGCCGGTCTTGGTCGCCGAGAGCCTGAGGCAGTGTCCGGCGATGTCCACTTCGCTCCAGCGCAGGCCGACAGCCTCTTCGCGCCTGAGGCCGGTGAGGGCGATCAAATGAAGGGCAGCAACAGCGTCAGGCAGCTCGGCCGCATTTTCCTCGAGACCCTTGCCTAGGGCGCGCAGTTCTGACGTGCTGCAGACTCGGTCGCGAGGCGCGTATCGGGCCGTTTCGACGCCCCGGACTGGATTGAGGCCTGAGACAAGGCCGCGCTTCTCCCCCCAGGAATAGATGCCACCGAGAAGAGACGCCACCCGAGCAGCGGTCCCGCCTCCACCTTTGACCACCGCCTTTCCATAGCGTTTGGTCTTGTGAATACCCCTAGTCTTGCCCTGGGTGACCTGGTCCACCATCCGCTGAACATCGGCTCTGGTTAGGTCTTGGGCTAGGGTGGACCCAATAAGTGGTTTGATGTGACGGCTGACCCGGCCTTCATCGATGGCGACAGTGGAGGCGCGCTTTTGAACCCTGAAGCGGGTGAGAACCAAACCGGCGCGAGCGGCCTCCATATAGGCGTCGCAGAGCTCGCCGACGGTGATGGCGGCTCGGGCCTCCCGCTTCTCGCGCTGCGGGTCGGTTCCTAAGGACGCTTTGCGGATAACCTCCTGGGCCTGGGTACGGGCCTGATCGACGGTGAAGGGACCGAAAGGCCCGATCCTCATCCGGCGGGTTTGCCTGCCGACCCGGACCTGGACGACGAAAACCTTCTTGCCGGTTGGGTGGACCCTCAGTCCGAAGCCCGGCGTCCCCGAACACCACACGAAATACTCCCTCTCAGCCGGCGCTGAGGCGTCTACGATTCGCTTGGTCAGATTGGGCATTTTCGGAAGCCTTTTGGTCGTGAAATTCGGAAGCACATCGGAAGCAAACGGAAGGAATTCAGTGGAATCTCAAGATACGCTGAGCGCACCCACCGTCGGAATTCGTGCTTTAGTATCAGACGCTTATGGAACGTCTGGGAATGCTGGGGCATCGCGCGGAAACAGCGGCTTTTCGAGTTGACATGGTAGGGGCCATAGGTTCGATCCCTATACCGCCCACCATCCTTTTCATCTTTCTGCGCGCCTGAGTTTTGCCGTTTTCGCCGCCGCTGTGCTGCTGGCCGGCTTGGTTTCAATCGTCGCGGCCAACATCGCCCAGTTCGACATTTCCGGATCGCCCGATCCGTTAACTATTTCGTCATGGGCGTGAAGACAGATTTGGATTTGGAGTCCCATGTCCAGCCGGCTCAACATGTCTCGTCGTGCAGTCGCCCCATGGCGTTAACGCCCGACTTTGAAACCTTCTTCGCGGCGTCTCTGGATTTGCTTGTCATCCGGGACGCGGAGTTCAGGATCGTCAAGGTCAATCAAGCCTGGGAAAAGGTGCTGGGCTACAAGGCGGAAGAGCTGGAGGGCCAGTTGATGCTCTCGTTCATCCATCCGGATGACGCGGCCGCCAGCCAGTCGCAGATGCAGCAGGTCAAGACCGAGAGAGACGTCAAAGGCTTCATCAACCGCTATCGCTGCCGCGACGGCGACTACCGATACCTGGAATGGCGCGCCCGCCAGGAAGGCGATCTGGTCTACGGGATCGCCCGCGACGTAACACAGAGGCTGGCCATCGAAGCGGAGATGGCCGAGGCGAAAGCCGCCGTCGAAGCGGCCAGCAAGGCGAAGAGCGCGTTCCTGGCGAACATGAGCCATGAATTGCGCACGCCGCTCAACGCCATTCTTGGCTTCTCGGAAGTCATTCGCGACCAGGTGCTGGGCGATGCTCCGTCCGCGCGGGCGAAATACAGGGAATATGCCGGTTCGATTTATGCCAGCGGAACGCACCTGCTGTCGCTGATTTCGGAAATTCTGGATCTGTCCAAAATCGAGTCCGGCAGCCATCGGCTTTACGTCGAACGGTTCGACATGCAGGCGGTGATCCGGGATTCCCTGATGCTGGTGAAGCTTCAGGCCGAGCGAGCCAAGGTTTCCATCCTGCCCGTGATCGTGGGCGGCGATGTAACCGTGGACGGCGATAAGCGCGCCATCAAGCAGGTGATCGTCAACCTTCTCGCCAACGCGGTGAAATTCACGCCCGGCGGCGGAGAAATCGAAGTCCGCTGCCACGAGGAAGACGGCGCCGTTCATGTCAGGGTCCGCGACAGCGGCATCGGCATCGCGGAAGAGCTTCTGGAAACCGTGTTCGAGGCGTTTCATCGGGGCGACGCGAAGCTGGCACGCCAGTATGACGGCGCCGGCCTGGGCCTATCGGTCTGCAGGCGGCTTGTGGAGATGCATGGGGGTCGTATCCATCTGGAGAGCGTCCCGAACAGCGGCACCTCCGTGTTTTTCCATCTTCCCAAGCATGGTAGCGTGACAGTCAACGCCGAGCGCGCGGCCTGACGTTTCCGGGAAAAGACGCGCCGACGGAAGACAGGCATCGGGCGATCGAATTGGCGGAAAATTCATTGTGTCGCCATGCAAAAGCTGCCGGCGGCCCTCAACGAAGGCTCAGCGGCAAGCAACGGAAGATTTGGATGGCCTAAAGCGCCTCGAACCCTTGCTCTGCCTGCTGCAGGCTCAATTTCTCGCGCACCATTCCGTAATGGTCGTGCCTAGACTTTCTTCCATCAGGCCCCTGTGGAAGCTCTCGCCGGCAATAGCGCCACCTGCACAAGAAGCTTGCCGTTACTCCAACTGCCGGCCGCGTCAAACAATCCTCCTGCATCAAACGCAGGGCGCGACCTCCAGCCGAGAAAGTGGGATTGACGTGTCGGAAAACATTTTCATTCGATCCGGCTTGCCAAGTCCCCGGCAAGAATCGCGCGAACAACATGCAGCGCTCGCCGCAACGCTTCCCAACACGGTAGCGAACGCATCAGAGGCTTGAATGGCGTTGACGCGAGCGGAAGTAAATGACGAGCGATTGGCACGTTCCCATCAATCGATCGTTTGGTCGAACTCAATCGATGGCCAAGGTTGACGGCTCAAGTATGTGAGTTCGGCCTGTACGATGGTCTGTATAGAGATCATCTCTCGTCTCATATCCGAGTTCCTCATACCATGCGCGCAGACTTGTCCACCGCATGCATGGTTTACGCAGGTCGCTGGAGAAAGCATCGTGCGAATCTCACGGGCAATGCGTTGCTCGAAAGATTCCGATGCTCCGGAGATACTCTTCGTGAGCAGACCTGGACTGAATCGGGTGCAAAGCCCGGCGGTTCCAAAAGGGGGGCATACACGGATGGCGGGCAGGCGCCTGAAAGAGACTTCGTTTCAGGAAGAGCTTTCTGCGAGAGCGCCGGTCGGGGGCCGCAAGGCAGCGTGTCATGGCAGCGCCGATGACGGCGATTCCATAATCACGATTTGCGGGCGTCGTCAGGATTCGGCGGCCGCGCATATCACCGTCTTTGGCTTCAACATTCACAAATTGCCGTCAGGTTCGAAGAAATCCCGGCAATCCTTCGGTCAAAAGATTGCCTTTCTCGCGCGCGAACGCCGCGACTTTTAACCGGCCGCTCGCAATGGTGATCGCGCACATGTCGCATACCCGGTGCCCCCCTGTTGGCGCAGCGCGCAGCATGGACAAGAGGATGTCGGCCGCGAATTGCCTGACGGGCGATTATCCCGGCGGGGCTGGCTGTCCGGTGGTGTCGCCATCGATTGCGGGCAGAAGCTTGCGCGCATGCCGCATTCCGCGGTGTCCATATTGCCTCTGCGGAGGTGTCCGGATCATGACATTTGCCAACCATCGGGGATCACCATGAAAACACGCGTTGCGTCCAAAATTAGTGCCCGTCTGCTCGTGTCGAGCGCCGCCTTGCCAATGTTCTTGGCCTCTTCGGCTTTTGCGCAAACTGCAATGCAGGCTGCGCCCGCGGCTGGCGAAACCGTGGTGGTCACCGGTTCTCTGATCGCGCGCCCCGATTACAACACCGCCACGCCGACAGTGTCGGTCACCTCCGACGCCCTCAAGGATAGCGGGCAGGTAGCGCTGGAGCAGGGCCTTATTCAGATGCCGCAATTCACCACCGCTACCGCAGCGTCGAGCCCATTCATCGGCGGCAGCGGTCAGGTCAATGTGAGCCTTCGCGGCCTCGGCGCGCAACGCAATCTGGTTTTGCTGGACGGGCGTCGGATGCTTCCGTCCAGCTCCGACGGCACCGTGGACATAAACCAACTGCCGGCGAGCATTGTTGGCAATGTCGAAGTCATTACCGGCGGCGCATCGGCCGTTTATGGTTCAGACGCTGTGTCCGGCGTTGTAAATTTCAAGACCAAGCGGGCAAAGGACGGGCTGGATGTCAGCGTCGCCTTTGGCACCACCGAAGCTTATGGCGGTCCTACTTTCGACGTAAACGCGATCGGGGGGATCAATAGCAGCGACGGCAGAGGCAATCTTACATTCGCGGTGGAATACACCCGGCGATCCAAAGTGAATCCGGGCTCCATCCCGTTTGTGCTGACGAACCATTCCGGCGTCACTCCGCTGAAAACGGGCCAATATGTGCCCGGCGCAAACGCGCCCAGCCAGGCCGCGGTCGATGCATATTTCGCTCAATATGGTGCCCCGGCCGGTGCGGTTCCCCGTTCACCTGGGCCGGGTTTCGGCTTCAATGCCGATGGCACACTGTTTACCGTCGGGCCCAATCCAAATCGCGCGATCTACAACCTGCAACCAGATTATGATCCGGAGGGGCGGATCGTAACGGAAATAGGAGCGGGTTCGGTTCGCAATCGCGACTATGTCGCCTACCCGCCTCAAATCTCGCTGGAACGCTGGAGCAGTTTCGTCAAGGGTGATTGGGCGCTCGGTGCGGGCGTGCATTTCTATGGCGAGGGTCTGTACACCAACTATAACGCTTACAACACCAGCGCCGCCACGGTGACCAGTGCCACCCAGGTGCCGACTGTCCCGCTGACCAACCCCTTCCTTGCGAATATTCTCGCCGCGCAGCCTCTTTTCGCGGCGATGCTGGCCTCGCGGCCGGATCCAACCGCGCCCATTCAGATCAACAAGCGGTTCCAGGGCTTGGGCGGCTTCCGCAATTCCATCACCGCCAACAATGTCTATCAATTCATCGCCGGCCTGAACGGTGTTCTGGGCGACACCATGACCTGGGACGTTTACGCAAGCCATGGCCAGACCCTCAGCACATATTCCAATACCGGGGCCAGCAGTTTCAGCCGCGTGCAGAAACTGCTCGACGCGCCCGACGGCGGCGCCAGCCTCTGTGCCGGCGGCTTCAATCCGTTTGGAGACCTTCAATCTTCGCCAGCCTGTCATGACTATTCGACGCCGGAAATTTCGGCGCGCACCAATATTACCCAGGATGTCGTGAACGCCGATCTGCAGGGCACGGCCTTTGCGCTGCCGGCTGGCGACGTCAAATTCGCGCTGGGCGCCGACTATCGCATCATTTCTTTTGAGTCCAAGCCCGACGCTGCAATTCAGGCCGGCGATCCCTTCACCTTCAACCCGCAGGCTCCAACCAGCGGTTCGTCGTCCGTAAAGGAGTTTTTCGGCGAATTGCTGGTACCGATCATCAAGGATGTTCCCTTCTTTCAGAGCGTAAATCTCGACATCGCCGCGCGTTATTCCGACTATGAACTGTCGGGAGGAACCAACACCTACAAGGGAGACATCGATTGGGCTGTCACGGATACCTGGCGTCTGCGCGGCGGCTATGAGCGCGCCATTCGTGCGCCATCTGTGAATGAGTTATTCTCGGGCGCTTCCACCTACTACGCCAATCGAACAGTCCAGAACTCCTCCGGTGCCAGCGATCCTTGCGACGTTCGCCTGCCGACCAGAACGGGCGCAAATGCGGCCGCCATACGGGCGCTTTGCCTCGCCCAAGGGTTGCCGCCGGGGATCATCGATACCTATGCTTCAAACGACAATCAGGTGCCCGCGATCAAGACGGGAAGCACCCTGCTACGGCCCGAAAAGGGCGATACGTTCACAGGTGGCACGGTGTGGCAGCCCGAGTTCGACAGTCCCTGGTTCCAGAACACTTCTTTCTCCGTAGACTATTACAATATCCGAATCCGGGATGCGATTTCCCAGCTCGACTTCAACACAATCGTGGACAAGTGTTTCAATATCGACGGGTCGAATCCCAATTACGCGGTATCAAATTTCTATTGTGGATTGCTGGGCACCCGCAGCCAGAACAACGGCCAGATGGTCAACGTTCAAACGCCGTTCGCCAATACCGGTGGCTTCAAGACTGCCGGCGTCGACGTGGAGGCGAATTGGCTGACCGACATTGGCGAGGCTACCGGTTGGGGGCCCGACGCCGGCATGTTGACGACCTCCATCAACGGCAACTTCCAGGATTATTTCAAGCAGCAGATTCTGCCGGGCCAACCCTACCAGGAGCTGGGCCAGACCCTCACCACTGCCGTCGGCGGTCCGTATCCCAAATACACAACGGTTTCGAAATTCACCTATCATAATTTCGGCGCCGATATTGGATTGCGCTGGCGCTTTATCGGCGGCTTGAAAGACGCCTCTTATGTCACCAACAAGGCCACGAAGGTTCCCGGCGTGGATTCCATCAACTATTTCGACCTTACCCTGGGATACACGGTGCCAGACATGGGCACCCATGTCTCGCTGGTGATCAGCAATGTTCTCGACCGCGATCCGCTACAGGTCGGGGTCAACCCGGGCAGGACCAATACCGGCTTATATACCGAGTTCGGCCGCACCTATCTGCTGACTCTCGACCAGAAATTCTGATATTTGGGAAGGGCTTGAAGTGAAACGAGAGGGATCGCCGCTCGACGGGGATCCCTCTCGTTCCGGAAATTCCCATTCCTCTCTGTCTCGTTGTCCGATGGCCGACCGTCAAGCCGGCTACACCGTCTCGAACCATTGTTCGATCCGCCGGCGCATGGCGGCATCGGGCATGCGTCCGCGCCCGGCGTTGAGATTGTCCAGCATGTATTGCGGCAAGTCCGTGCCGGGGATCACCGCCGTCACCGCGGGATGCGAAAGGTTATATTTCAGGAACAGCTGCGCGAAGCTGGTGCAGTCGATCTCCTTGGCGAAATCGGGCAAGGGCTTTCCGGCCACCTTCTTGAACATGGAATTGCGGCCGAAAGGCAGATTGGTCAGCACCGCCGAGCCGGCATCCATCGCGGCGGGCAGCAGCAGCTTCTCGGCGTCGCGGTCGCCCAGCGAATAGTTGATCTGGAAGAATTCCGGCTTCTCGCGCCGCACCACCTGGGCAAGCGCGTCATAGGCCCGGTCGCTGCTCGACGTGATGCCGATATGGCGGCAATGGCCCGCGGCCTTCCACGCCTTGAGCTGCGCCAGCGAGAAATTGGCGTCGGTGACGTTCCAGGCCTGTTGCAGGTCGATATAGTCGGTGCGCAGGCGCTGCAACGAACGCTGCAATTCGGCCTCGGCTTCCTGGGGCGTATCGGTGCTGGAATATTTGGTGGCGATGAAGACCTGTCCGCGCAGGCCGGTTTCCTGCACGACCTGACCCACGGTCGCCTCGGCGTTGCCATAGCCGGCCGCGGTGTCGATCAGGCTGCCGCCGCCCGCCACCAGGTTGCGCACCACCTGCTTGCGTTCCTCGAGCTTGGCCGGATCGTTCTGGAAGTCGAAGATGATGGCGGTGCCGATGCCCACCA
>JAFKFF010000491.1:1041-2380 GCA_017307315.1 Alphaproteobacteria bacterium | reverse complement strand
GGCGACGACGACAGTGTCGATGCCGCCGGACGCAAGAATCGCCACACCATCATCAACGAGTCGGGCCTTTACAGCCTCATCCTTACGAGCCGTAAGGAAGGGGCCAAAAAGTTCAAAAAATGGGTGACGTCGGAGGTTCTTCCGGCCATTCGCAAGACCGGTAGCTATCATGGCACGGGGCGTGTCCCGGCCTTTATCCGCCGCTATAATGAGAACTGGGACCGTGTCGATGTCGGCTATTTCTCGGTCATCAATGAAGTGGTCACCCGCCTCTGGGGACGCCTGGAGATGGTCGGTCATGTCATGGCCGACAAGGCTCCCGATGGACGCGAACTTCGCCCGGACGTGAGCGTGGGCAAGCATTTTTCGGCTTGGCTGCGCGATAACCACCCTACCGTGAGCGATAGCTTCACCTATTACGTCCATAAAACTGCGGAATGGGAAGGGGAAGCTCGTCAATACCCCCTCTCTCTCCTGCCACTGTTCATCGAGTTTGTAGATACGGTCTGGATTCCGGAGCATTCGGAAAATTACTTGAAATTCCGAGATCCAGCGGCTCTTCCCCACTTGCCGAAGCTCTTGCCGTCACCGGATAAGCCTCGTCCCGGCATGATCAAGGGGCGTACCTTGCCGCGCTTCCGTAAGGCCGGATAATCGGGGTGAGGGGCGGCGATGCCGCCCCTCACGCCAACTGCCAGAACTTTACTTGCCCCGGTCCCGCTATGGACCGGATGGCCCCATGCCCTCTCTCCCAGTGCCGGAGACAAGCGCCCACCCGCTTGGACATGAGCCGGAACATGGCGGCGTCGTTTCGGTCTAGGCCACGGGCCTTCATGACGGCTTCGGTGATCGTGGTCGTGCCCACCGGCCTGCCCGCCGTGCGGATCGTTTCCAAGACAATGCGGGTGGTCTCTCCCTTGAAGGCGTGATGGATGGCGGGAACAGGCCGCGTGCCCAGCGTCTCCATGTCTATGTCCGGCTGGAATATCCGGATGGACGCTTCGATATGGTCTAGCTCTACCGTGGCCTGCCGGACCTGGGCTTGTAGGTGTTCTACCTTACCTGCCAGTTCGGCCCGCTTGGCTATCAAGCCCGTCACCACATGCGGGAGGGCCTTCTCAAGGGCGTTCATCACATACCCTTGAACTTCGCCGACGAGAGATAGACCAACGAACCGAATCCAAAAGCTATGGCAACCAGCATCGCAGTACCGGTCTCCACGTGGACGCTACGAAGAACTTGATAGGTCGCTGTGCCGATTAAAACCGCTATCAAAGCCCCTAGGTAGCGGCTCAGTCGGTCAGCTCTATTTTCAAGTTCGGTTACGCGCTGTTCCAAA
>JAFKFF010000491.1:0-1011 GCA_017307315.1 Alphaproteobacteria bacterium | reverse complement strand
CGTTGCTACCTAATACCGTGAAATTCCGGCAGCTCGTCCAGGAACAACACGCCCAGATGGGCGAGCGAGACTTCGCCCGGCTTCACTTTCAATCCGCCACCGATCAGGGCCGCCATGGAGGCGGAATGGTGCGGATTGCGAAACGGCCGCTCGCGGCTGATCGCGCCGTCGGTCAACTCGCCCGCCAGAGAGCGCACCATGGAAATCTCCAGCGCCTCGCGCGAATCCAGCGGCGGCAACAGGCCGGGCAGGCGCTGTGCCAGCATCGACTTGCCCGCGCCCGGCGGCCCGATCATCAAAAGATTGTGGCTTCCCGCCGCCGCGATCTCCAAGGCGCGCTTGGCGCTCTCCTGGCCCTTCACGTCTTTCAGGTCGGGCACCGTGCGCGTCGCGTTCGCCAGCTTCGGCGTGGGCGGGTTCAACACCGAGGCGCCCTTCATGTGATTGACCAGCCCGATCAGCGATGGCGTCGCCAGGATGGAAAGATCGCCCGCCCAGGCTGCTTCGGGTCCGCAGGCGGCCGGGCAGATCAGCCCGCGCCCGGCTTCGGATGCCGCCAGCGCCGCCGGCAGCACACCCGCGACCGCGGTGACCTGCGCGTCCAGCGACAATTCTCCCACCGCCACGTAATTCGCCATCTCGCTGGCGGGCAGCACGCCCATCGCCGCCAGCAATCCCAGCGCGATGGGCAGGTCGTAATGCGAGCCTTCCTTGGGCAGATCGGCCGGCGCCAAATTGACGGTGATGCGCTTGAACGGCAACGCCAGGCCGATGGCCGCCAGCGCGGCGCGCACCCGCTCGCGGCTCTCCGCCACCGCTTTGTCGGCGAGGCCCACAATGGCGAACTGACCGCCGCCGGTGTCGCCGATATGCACCTGCACATCGACTTCCCGGGCTTCGACGCCCTGAAAGGCGACGGTGTAGATATGCGCGACGGTCATGTTTCTTATCTTGTCGCACAGCCGGACGGAAAACCGCTTCGCACTTTTCCTGGCTGATGCTCCTTCTCCA
>JAFKFF010000426.1 GCA_017307315.1 Alphaproteobacteria bacterium | reverse complement strand
AATGGTGCCCACCACGGCGATGCGCATGCTCATCGGTCATAATCAGCTTCCTACCTTAATTGTGGCGAGTTCCGTTTTTTCTTTTCTCCCAATTAACCTAGCCGATCCAAGATCGTTTTCATCTCATCAATCTCCCGCTTTTGCGAAGAGATGATCTCGCCACAAAGCTTTCTAATCTGATGATCAGTGATGGAAGCTTGCTGGCACATCAGAATGGCGCCGGCATGATGAGGGATCATCGAACGCAGAAATGATCGGTCGTTTACGGCCACTTGCGCGCGGATGCCGAACCAGCAGGCTAGCAGTAACAGGATTCCGGCCCCGATGATGATCCTGTTGAGCGCTTTGTTCGGATACATGGACCTCATCAGCACTATAAATGAGAGGGCCATCATAACGGCAAAATGCATATAGTGCTTCTGCTTATGTTCTTTGGGGTGCACGGTCTATCCTCCTTCTTGGATTACAAGTTAACCGAGTAAGACGGCGCTATGCAACCGCGTCCCAAATTCTCCTGGGTTCCGACACAAAACTCGCCATTCGAGGATGGGGTGGCCTCAAAAAAACGTGCGGATGCCGATGACCAGACTGGTTTCCTCCGTATCTTGCCCGCGCGCGCGCGCAAAGTCCGCCGTCTGTCCGACTTTGCGATCCCATGAGATGCCGATATAGGGTGCAATTTCGCGGGTGAATTCATAGCGCAGGCGCAGACCGAGTTCTGCGTTCGTCAAGCCCGATCCGAGATGCAGTTCCGATGAATTCTTGGCGGAGAAATTGAGTTCGGCGCGGGGCTGCAAGATCACATAATTTGTGAGTAGGAGGTCGTAATATCCTTCGACGCGGCCTAGCAGTTCCCCTTTGTTGGAAAGAAAAGCGGCGCCCTCCACTTCGAACCAGTATGGCAGCAACGTCTCCGCGCCTATAGTCACATAGGTGCGACTGCTGGGATTGAAATCCTGGCGCAGTCCCGCCTGGATGTCGGTATAGACCCCGACGGCGCGCGAATAGAGCGCCTGAACCTCTGCGCTTTCGACGGCTTCATTGACGGTTCCTTCGCCTTCGCTCTTCAAAACGAGGCGATTGATGTCACCCCCGAACCAGGCTTGGCCATCCCAGCGATAGCCACTGGCCCCGTCCCGAATTTGGTATTCGGCAAGATTCACCATCACCTTGGAGATAGTTGCACCGCCATGTTCCTGCGCCAATTGCCGACGCGCTTCCGCCATGGCGTCAGGCGAATAATAACTATCAGCGGCGTGATTTCGAGGCGGCGGAGGCGGCGGACTTTGGGGAATATCGGTCTGCGCCGTGGCAGTATCCTGGTTTTCCGCCCCATCCATGCTCATGCCCGGCATGGCCGAATGATCGTGCTGGGAAGATTGTGCAGCCGGCATATTCATCCCCGGCATGGAAGAATGATCCATCGCCGGCGCCTGGCTGGCAGGCATATTCATGCCAGGCATGGCCGGCGAGGTTGCTGGTTGGGTCTCAGGCATTTTCATTCCCGGCATGGAAGAATGATCCATCGCTGGAGGCGAGGCGGACTTTGAGGAAGGCTTCTCCTTATCCGCCCCCGCAGGAGGCGGCATGACCATGCCGGGCATGGAAGAATGATCCATTGTCTGCGCGGTCGCGGCCAGGGCCACGGGGATAAATCCCAGAATGAGAAGCCGCTTCATGTCGCCGCTCCGTCCAAGGGGCGAACGCTGAAGACTTGGAACA
>JAFKFF010000045.1 GCA_017307315.1 Alphaproteobacteria bacterium | reverse complement strand
CCCGGCGGCATCTGGACCAAGATGATGCCGGTGCAATTCCAGGATTACATCGCCGATCCTGAAGCGCGCCGTGTTTCCTGGGAGCGCCGCTTCGAGATGGAGGCGACCTGGAACGCGGTTCGTCCCAATGGTGGCCATCTGGCCGTCGCCGAGTTGGTGCGGCGGGGCATCGTTGCGGCGGTCATCACCCAGAATATCGACAATTTGCATCAGGCCGGCGGAGTGCCGGACGCGCAAGTGATCGAGCTGCATGGCAATACCCGCTATGCCAGATGCCTGACGTGCGGAACGCGGATGGAGATCGCCGACATCCGCGTTCATTTCGACAGGCACGGCGATGCGCCCGATTGCCGGCTGTGCGGCGGCATCGTCAAGACCGCCACGATATCCTTCGGCCAGGCGATGCCCGAAGAGGAGATGGCGCGGGCGCGGGCGGCGAGCCTGAACGCCGATCTCGTTCTGGTCGCCGGTTCCTCGCTAGTGGTCTATCCGGCGGCGGCTTTCCCCCTGATGGCCAAGCGGGCAGGGGCGAAGTTCGTCATTCTCAATCGCGAGGAAACCGAGCAAGACCCCTATGCGGACTTGGTTTTGCGCCGGGAAATCGGGCCAACTTTGACCGAGGCCGTTCAGGCTTTATAAGCGGGTCCTGTCTTCCTATATCCCTGGTTACCGCCAGACGGAGATTCGCCCCTTGCATCCGGAGTTCACCTTGCGCCGCGCCGACGAAGAGCCCGAAGAAAAAGACGACGAGAAGGCGAAGTCGCCCGATCCGCAATCCTCCGAGATCGCCAAGGCGCTCTACAAGTCCCGCACCGTGCTGATCTTCGGCGAAGTGGACATGAAGATGGCCGAGCGGGTCAGCGCCCAATTGCTCGCCTATGCCGAAAGCGAAGGCGATATCCGCGTCATCGTCAATTCGCCCGGCGGCCATGTCGAATCCGGCGACACCATCCATGACATGATCCGGTTCGTGGGGAACCGGGTGAAGATGATCGGCACCGGCTGGGTGGCGAGCGCGGGCGCGCATATCTATTTGGGCGCCAAGCGCGAGAACCGCTATTGCCTGCCTTTCACGCGCTTTCTGCTGCACCAGCCTTTGGGCGGGGTACGGGGCCAGGCCTCGGATATCACCATCGAGGCGGAAGAGATCATCAAGATGCGCGCGCGCCTCATCAAGGAGATCGCGATCGAGACGGGACAGCCTTACGAAAAGGTGGTCGCGGACACCGAGCGCAATTTCTGGATGGGCGCGGAAGAGGCGCAAAAATACGGACTGGTAAGCAAGATCGTCACCAACGCCAGCGAGATGTAGAGCGGCCGCGGCGGCTGCGCATCGGCGGACGCCTCCGACGCTTCGAGAGCCTCCAGGGCCGCCTTGAGCGGCAGCAGCACGCAGACATGACGGCCCTTGTGGCCGGCGACGCCGTCGAAGACGCCATAATCGGTGTAAGGCGCGGGCGGCGCATCGCCACCGTTCAGCATGGCGGCGACATGGTCCGCCAGGGCCTTGAGCGCAATACGGTCGAGCCCTCCCGCATGTGCGCCCAGGATCGCGGCCGAAGCCTGGGTCAACACGCAGGCCTCCGTCTGGTGCGCCAGGCCGGTGATGCGCCCCCTCTCCACCTGGACTTCCATGGTCACCCGGTCGCCGCAGGCGGGGTTGTGCGCCGTGGCCGCCCCATCGGCATGGGCAAGATGCCCCGCGCCGGCAGCGTCGGCGGCCAGGCGCAGAAGCTCCTTACGGTAGAGTGGATCGCTCATGAGGCCGTCCGGGCCCGGTAAGCCGCCAGGGCTTCCTCGGTATCGATATCGGTCAAAGGCGCGTCCGAGCCGGCCTCTATCTCGCACACCAGGCTGGCGTGGGGCGCAAGAAGGGCGCGGGCGCCCGCATCGCCGGACAGCATCCGGATTTCGGGAAAGAACTGCCTTGCCCAGAGTACGGGATTGCCGCGCCGCCCGTCATGGACCGGCACGATGACGGCGCGGCCTTCGGCGGGGGCAAATGCCGCAATCAGCCGGTCGAGGAGATGGGCATCGACCGCAGGCATGTCGCCCAGAAGGACCAAGGCGCCGTCGCAATCCTCGGGAAGGCTGTTAAGACCTGAGATGAGAGAAGTGCTCAAACCTTTTGAATAGTCGTGATTATCGCAAAATATGACCGGCAATCCCTGAAGGGCTTCCCGCACCTGGTCTCTGCCGTTGCCGGTGACCACGACAATATCCGAGGCGACGCTTTTGAGGGCGGCTTCCACCACATGCCGCACCATGGCCCGGCCATTCAAAGGCTGGACAAGCTTGGTGGCGCCTTCGCTCGCGGCTTGCATTCGGGAGGATCGGCCGGCCGCCAGCACGATGGCGCCGATGCGGGGCAACCGAGGCGGTGCGCCGGGAGCGGCATCGCGCGGATGAGGCCGCCCGGGGGTGTCGGCCAGCAATCCGCCCAGGCCCATGGCGGCGATTTCGGAGCGGCCCGCCGGCAAGCCTGCCAGCACGCGCCAGAGCACGAAATCCAATCCGTTGAGTTTGGGCGAGCGCGCGCATCCCGGCAGCCCGACAACGACCCGTTCCCCCAGCGATCCCGTCATCAGAAGATTGCCCGGATCCACCGGCATGCCCAGCACCGCCACGCGCCCGCCCGCACGTTCCAGCGCCGCGGGCAGGACGTCGCGCCGGTCGGCGATGGCGCTGGCACCGAACAGGAGAATGGGGTCCGCATCGGCGGCTGCCGCTTCCGCAATCGCCGCCGCCACCGCGCCGATGTCGTGAGGCACCCGGCGTTCGAAGACGATAACCGAACCCAGGGGCTTCAATCGCGCGTCCAGGGCGTCGCGATTTTTCTCCAGCAGGGCAGGCTTCATGCCCGGCAGGTGGGTCGAGATCAAAGCGGCTTGCCGGGGCACGAAAGGGGCCACCCGCACGGGGGCGCCGGCCAGCGCTCTCTCCACCATCGCCACGCTTGTTTCCCGCGCGGCGAAAGGAATGATCTTGATGGTGGCGAGCATCTGCCCGGCGGTCACCTTGGTAAAGGGCGGCAGGGTGGCGATGGTGACCGCTTCGTCTTGATTATTGGCGGCATGGATGGCGGGCGCATCGATCAAAGCCAGCCCGCCCATGCGGGCATAGAGATTGGCGCGGCCCGTGAACGCGGCACCCACCCGCACACTGCCGTCCGCGGCTGCGGCCGCACGGGATACCCGCGCAGCCGCTTCGTCTTCGGCGATGTCGCCGGGTTCCGCCCAGGCGATGGTGACGTCGCGGAGGCCCGCATCCTGCAGAGCCTTCACGTCTTCCTCCGAAAGCTTGCGCCCCTTGCGGAACGACAAGGCACCCCGGCGAACACCATGGGCGAGAATGGCGCCAGCGGCGCCGGAAACGGGAAAGCGGCCGAACTGCATGGCGCGATATTACGGTCTCTAGGCGGGCACCACCATGCGCGGCAAATGCATGCGGGCCCTGAGCCCTCCATTGCGCCGATTTTCCAGCATGATGGCGCCGCCATGGCCTTCGGCGATGGCCTTGGCCAGGGTAAGCCCGAGCCCGGTGCCGCCGGTGGCGGCATTGCGCGAGCTTTCCAGCCGCACGAAGGGCTCGAACACCCGGATATGCTCGTCTTCGGGGATTCCCGGGCCTTCGTCCTCGATGACGATGTCGTAGCCATCGCCACTGGTGGCGATCTGCACATCCGCCCTGGCGCCATAGGCGACCGCGTTTTCCACCAGATTGCGCACCGCGCGGCGAATCTCGTTGGGCCGGCAGCTGACCGGGGCCGGGGAATGGGTTTGATAGGTGACCGGCTCGCCCAGATCGTCGAGGTCGGCACAGAGACTTTCCACCAACGCCGACAGGTCGACATTGCGCTTGCCTTCGGCGCCCGCGCCCCGCGCGGCGGCCAGGACCTGTTCGGTCAGCGCCTGCAATTCATCCAGATTCTGCTGCAGGCGCTCGCGCAATTCTTCTTCCTCGACGAATTCCAGGTTGATGCGCATGGCGGTGATGGGCGTGCGCAGATCGTGACCAACGGCGGAGAGAAGATGGCGCTGGCTTTCCAGGGTGCGGGTGACCTTCTCCGTCATGTGGTTGAACGCGATCGCGGCGTTGCGCACATCGTCGGGACCGTTCTCGGCGACGCGGGGGGCGCTGCCGCCTCTGGCGACCAGCGAGGCCGCGGCGGTCAGATCGGACAGCGGGCGCACCACGCGGCGCGCTACCAGCGCCGCGCCCGCCGAGGTTACCAGGGTCGCCACCGTGGCGGCGACGATCATTTCGATCGGCCAGGTGGGCTTGGAGCGCAGGAACACCATGGAAATCGAATTCTTGGCGTCGAGCGGAATGACCAGCCGCATAGCGTCATTGTTATCGTAGCTATGCGCCGGTAGCAGATAGGCGGGAATCTCGCTCAAGGGCTCGTGCACCAACACCGTCGCACGGCCGACGCGTGCCTGAGGCGGCAGCGACGCGGAAAGCCGTTGCGCCAGGCGCTGGCCTTCCTCGCTCATCGGCCGGGTGATCTCGTCGCCGGGACGCAGTTCGGTGAACTGCCACAGATGGGGCGAATTCATCGACCGCATCACCGCGCCACGGGCGCTGGGGGGGATGGCGATCAAAGTGGCCGCGACGGCGGCGGCGCGGTCCAGAACCCGTTCGTTGAGGGCGGTTTCCTTTTGCCGCTCGTTACCCTGCTCGAACCACCAAGCCACGGCGAAGTTGGAGATGACCACGGCCGCGGCGGTCACCGCTATCAGCTGCACCGCAAGCGTGCGGGGCCAGATTTTCAGCTTCCCGTTCACGCCGCCTCCGGTTCCATCGCGAAAATATAGCCACCGCCCCAAACGGTCTTGATGTAGCGGGGATTTTTGGGGTCCGGCTCGATCTTTTTCCTGAGACGGCTGACGTGATTGTCGATCGACCGGTCGAACAGATCGGCGTCGCGTCCCTTGGTGAGATCGAGCAGCTGGTTGCGGGTGAGCGCGATCTTGGGTCGCTCGAGCAGGGCGGTGAGAAGCCGGAATTCGCCCGAGGAGAGGGGCAGCGCCATGCCGTCCGGGCCGATCAGTTCGCGTTGGCCGGTGTCGAGCGTCCAGTCGCCGAAACGGATGCGTTCGGCGCCCGGCGGTTTCTGGCGCGGCGGCAGGGCCTGGGTCCGGCGCAGCACGGCGGTGACGCGCGCGATCAATTCTCGGGGCGAAAAGGGCTTGGCGATATAGTCGTCGGCGCCCATCTCCAGGCCGATGATGCGGTCCACTTCCTCGCCGCGGGCAGTCAGGAGGATCACGGGAATCTGCGAAGTCTCCCGGATGGAGCGGCAGAGGCTGAGGCCGTCTTCGCCCGGCATCATGATGTCCAGCACCAGAAGATCGATCGCGGCGCTTTTGAGCACCTTGCGGGCGCTGGCCGAATCCGGGGCGGTGGTGGCGCGATAGCCATGTTCGCGCAGATAGCGCGCCAGGGGCTCGCGGATGTCGCGGGCATCCTCCACCAGGAGGATGTGAGGATTTGTTTCGTCCTTGATCATGGACCGCAATTTTGTCGTCACCGGCCATCCCCGCGCAAACAGGATTTGTCGCAAATCCTATCAGCCCCGCAGAGTCTGGGTCATTTGCGCCAAAATCGAAAGCGCTATTTCGGCCGGGCTGCGGGCGCCGATGGGAAGTCCGGCCGGACCCCGGATGCGGGCGAGAAGGTCCGGACCGAACCCGCGGGCCGCCAGCCTTTCCAGCCGCGTCGCGTGGGTTCTCTTGGAGCCCAATGCGCCAATGTAGAAGGCGGGCGAATGCAGGCCGGCCTCCAGAGCCGGATCGTCGATTTTGGGATCATGGGCCAGGACCACCAGCGCGGTGCGGGACGAGGGCGGCCTTGCGGCGAAAAATTCGTCCGGCCAATCCGAATGAAGCGTCACGCCGGGAAACCGGGCTTCGGTGGCGAAGGCGGTGCGCGGGTCGATCACATGGACCCGGTAATTCGCCAGACGCGCCATGGCGGCCAGTGGTTGAGCAATATGAACCGCGCCGATCACAGCCAATTCCAGCGGCGGGTTGTGGACTTCCAGGAACCAGGTGCGGCCCTCCGCCTCGGCTTCGGCGCTGATGTCGGCGATGGCGGCCCTGCGCGCCGCCAGTCCCAGCGGGGTATCGTCCGTGAACGGATCGATCAGCCTTTCCTCGCCATTGCCGCAATCGAGCGCCCGTACCCAGGCACGCGCGCCATCCCGCGCCAGCGTCTCCAGCACGCTCCGCTTCATGCCGTCACGGCCTCGACCCGCACGCGGATGCGCCCGCCGCAGGCGAGCCCAACCTCCCAGGCCTGCGCGTCGCTGACGCCGAATTCCAGATCGCGGCTTTGGCCGTCGGCGATGCTGTCCAGCGCCGCCCGGATCACCGCGGTCTCGACGCAACCGCCCGACACCGAGCCCAGAAACGCACCATCCTCGCGCACGGCGATCTGGCTTCCCGCCCGACGCGGCGCCGAGCCCCAGGTGCGGATCACCGTTCCCAGCGCGACTTTGTGCCCGGCTTTCAGCCAAGTAGCCGCGGTTTGAAGTTCCTCGCTCATGTCGAAAGTTTCCGCCGCACCGGACAAAAGTACAAGCGTCAAGAGATCGTATCGCGATCCCGCGCGGCATCTGGTCGCTTGCGGTGATGCCGTTGCGGGACGCATCTGCCGACAGGGCGGACCGGCATGAAGATTTCCTGCGAGGGTGTTGTAAATCGAGTTGCGAATCCGATTGATTATGGCAGGTTCAGGCGAGAACTAGAACAATTCAGGAGGCTCCGATGGCACGCGATGACGAGCCGTCCTCATCCGACGCGCGACAATCCTCCGCGCCGCAGATGGCCTCCAAAATCCACGGCCAGGTGAAGTGGTTCGATTTCATCAAGGGCTATGGTTTCGTCACGCCTTCCGACGGATCGCAGGACATCCTGCTGCACCAGGCCTGCGTGCGGCAATCCGGCTTCAAGACCGTCAAGGAAGGCGCCACGGTGACCTGCGAGGTGATCCCCGGTCCCCGCGGTTTGCAGGCAAGCCGGCTCGTCTCCCTGGACAATTCCACGGCCCATGCCATGCCGGCACCCGCCCGGACAGAGCCGCCCGTCGCCGAGCCGGAAGGAGATTGGCATGCCGGAACGGTCAAATGGTTCAACCGCGCCAAAGGTTACGGTTTCCTCTCCCAGGGTCCCGGCACGGCGGACATTTTTGTGCATATGGAAACGCTCAGGGCCTGTGGCATCGGCGAATTGCGGCAAGGCCAGGCTGTCCGCTTCCGCGTCGGCAACGGGCCGAAAGGGGCGCTGGCGGCCGCCGTCGAACTGCGGGATTGATGCGGGCTGATTGATTTTAGCATCCGCGGCTTCTAAGCAGAGGCGGATTCACCGGGAAACCTGCCCATGCGCGCCCCGCTCTCCGCACTTGTTTTCCTGATGCCGCTCGTTATTCCCGCGATCGCTTCCGCCGCGCCGGCGACCGCGCCCTCCGGCTTGCCACTCGAGACTATCACCATCCAGACCAAGGCCGGTCCCCATGCCTTCACCGTCGAAGTGGCGGCGGACGAGGAAAGCCGGGAGAAGGGCTTGATGTACCGCACCGCCATGGCGCCGGACGCCGGCATGCTGTTCGATTTTCACACCCCGCAACTGGTCAGCTTCTGGATGGAGAACACCGTCCTGCCTTTGGACATGCTGTTCGTCCGGGCGGACGGCACCGTGGCGCGGATCAAGGCCAATGCCACGCCCTATTCGCGGGCAAACATTCCTTCCGGCGAGCCCGTCCAGCTGGTGATAGAGCTGAATGGCGGGCGGGCGGCGGAACTGGGGATCATCGAGGGAGCGAAAGTCCAGGCCCCGAACTTGAAGTCGAAGGCCCGCTGACGGCCGGGCCGGCTGGCCTCGACGCGTCCGTCGTGACACGTCCCGGAGAGGGTCTGACCGAGTACAGGATCAGAAAGATGGTCGGAGCGGCGTGATTCGAACACGCGACCCTCTGCTCCCAAAGCAGATGCGCTACCAGGCTGCGCTACGCTCCGGTTTTTTGCCGGATTTGGCTCGTTCCTTACACGCTGCAAAGAAGCTGGGCAACCGACAGGCTTGTCCCGTCCTTCCGCCGCATTGTTGTTGGGGCCGGCCGCCGCCCGGGCTGCTCCGGCAACCGGCCCTGCCATGCCCCTCGATTCCAAATATTGGGATGCAATCGCCGCTCAATTCGACATGACGCGCGAGATCGTGCCGTTCGAGAACGGCATGTGGGGCATGATGCCGAGGTCGGTGTTGGAGGCGTATCGCCGCAAGACGGAAATGGTAAACCGGCGCAATTCCTTTTACGCGCGCCGGCAATTCGATGCCGATCTGGAGAAAGTGCGCGGGCGCGCTGCCCGCGACCTGGGTGTGGCTTTGGAGGAGATTGCCTTCACGAGGGGCGCCACCGAATCCCTGATGACACTGATCAACGGCTATAACCGCCTCAAGCCTGGCGATGCGGTCCTCTACGCCGACCTGGATTATGACAGCACCCAGGCCGCGTTCGATTGGCTGGGGGTGCATCGCGGCGTCGATGTCGTGCGCATCGCGCTGTCTGAGCCGGCAACGCATCAGAATCTGATCGACACCTATGAAGCGGCGTTGAAGGCCCATCCCAAGGTGCGCCTGATGCTGCTGACCCATGTCAGCCATCGCACCGGGCTGGTTCTGCCGGTGCCCGAAATCGTGGCGATGGCGCGCAAGAGGGGCGTGGATGTAATCGTGGATTCCGCCCATGCCTGGGGCCAGCTCGATTTCAAGCTGGACGATCTCAAGGCGGATTTCGTCGCCCTGACGTGCCAGAAATGGATCGGCGCCCCGGTCGGCACCGGACTGATGTATGTTCGGCGCAGCCGGATCGGCGACATCGACGCCGCCATCGGCAATGGCGGCTTTGCGCAAGCCGATATCCGCGCCAGAATTCATACCGGCACCTCCAACTTCGCCGCTTTCCTGGCGCTGGACGATGCGCTGGATTTTCACGAGACAATCGGCGCGCCGGTCAAGGAAGCGCGGCTGCGTCACCTGCGCGACCGCTGGGCGGAGGAATTGCGGGGCCGCATCGAGATTCTCACGCCGTCCGATCCGCGCCTCACATCCGGAATCACCTCGTTTCGCCTGCACGGCCATACCAGCCACGCCCAGAACATCGCGGACGCCGAGACATTGCTGAAACGCTTCAACATCTTCACGGTGGAGCGGTCGGGCGTCGCCAGCGGTTCCTGCATCCGCGTGACTTGCGCCGTTTTCACGCGCGAAGCCGAGGTCGACCGCCTGGTGGAGGCGCTCCGGACCATGGCAGGCTGACCGGGCTCCTCCGGGTCCGGACCGTCCCGTTCCGTGCTCCGATGGGTGTTTTTTGAGGCGAATCCGGCGAATTCCGGATGGCTGTCGCGCTCAAACTTCCCGGCGTTGCACTTGGCGGCGCGATCCATTATCTGGGGCCGGAAGGTCACGCGCCACCCAAATGGAGGGCGGCGATCCGCGGAGAGTCCCATGCGCGCGCGCATCTACAAGCCGGCCAAGAATGCCATGCAATCCGGCAAGGCGCGGACCAAATTGTGGGTCCTGGAATTCGAACCCGAGACGGCGCGCGTGCCCGATCCCCTGATGGGCTGGACCAGTTCCAACGACATGCGCCAGCAGCTGGCGCTGGAATTCGATACCAAGGATGAAGCCGTGGCCTATGCCGAGAAACATGGCATTCCCTTCCAGGTCTTCGAGCCGCATCTGGCCAGACCGCGGCCCAAAGCCTATTCCGATAATTTCCGCTTCGACCGCAAGCAGCCCTGGTCGCACTGAGACCGCTTACTGGCTGAAAATTTGAGGCGTTTCGGTTTAGACTGGCGCCAGGACTCCGTAGCTCAGCTGGATAGAGCACCGTGAGCCGCGACCGCGAAGCGGACGAAATGGTCCGGTGGACCATTTCGAGCGGCGAACGCCGCGAGCCAAAAGCGAGCGGCAGCCTTGAAAAATCGTTCTAATAGCGTAAGCCATTGACCTGAACTGTGCGCAAGACTCCGTAGCTCAGCTGGATAGAGCACCTGCCTTCTAAGCCGGTGGTCGTTGGTTCGAATCCAACCGGGGTCGCCAGTTTCTCTTAGCGAGCGAAGCGAGCTTAGAGAAACTGAGCGCCACGGAGCATCGCGAAGCGATGCGAGTGGGCGCCAACATGTCGATCCCGCTTGGGAAGAGCTTGGGCTACTGCGCCGCCACCTCTTGCGCGGGCAGCTTTGCGCGGCGCGCGAAAACCAGGATGTGATGGATGGTTTCCTTCAATCCTGTGGTGACGACATCGCTTTCCGTCGCCTCGATGCTGTCCAGGTAGCGCGAATGATCATCGCCCAATCCCCAGAAGACGGTCATGACCGGAACGCCGGGCGCGCGCTTGCGCAGCCGGCGGACCTGATAGCGGGCATTCTTGTAGGTGCCAGGCTCCAGATAGGAAACGCAGACGATCTGGACCCCGGTCATGTCCAGGGAGTCGATCTGCGCCGCCGAAGCCTGGTCCGAGGAAACCACCGCGGCGCCCACGCCGTATTTTCCCAGCATGTCCACCAGAAGGAAGGCGGCGGCTTCATCCAAAGGGCCGCGGCCCGCGATGCAGAGAACAGGCTTGCCCGCCCAGCTCGGCGCCAGATCCACCCGCTTGATGCCGGTGTCCTCATTGCGCTCCGAGAGGTTGAGAACCACGCTTCTGATGGCGTCGCGAATGCGCGCCTGGCGGGTCGCATCCAGGGCATCGCGATTGACATCGGCCTGGGCGAGCATAAGCGACTTCGCCACCACCTCGTCGTAATACGCGGCGAGCGTACTGCCGCGCAGGAATTCCTCCGCGTCCTCGGTCGCGTCTTCCGGGTTTTCCGCCAGCATCCGCAGATAGAGACTCTCCTCGATCTTGAGCGCCGGGGTGTCGCCGAGCATCACGTCCAGGAATTTCAGGCTCTCGATATGACGTCCCAGCACCACGAAACACATGGTGAGCGGCGTCGACAGCAGAAGGCCCACCGGCCCCCACAGCCAGGTCCAGAACACCGCCGCCACCACCACGGCCACGGCCGAAAGGCCCATGCTGCGGCCATAGACGAAAGGCTCGATCATCTGGCCGACAATGGCCTCGACCCCGCCGAACAGAGCCATCACCCAAAACAGCATCGACCAGCCCGGATCGACCGCCACCGCCAAGGTTGCGGGAAAGAGGAAGGCGATGGGCACACCGACGTAAGGAACGAAGCGCATCAGCATGCCGATCAAGGCCCACAAGCCGGAGTTGGGAACCCCGATCAGCCACAAGCCGACCCCGATGGTCAGGCCGAAGGACGCGTTGATGATCGTCTGGAGCGCCAGGTAATGCGAAAGCCGCGATGCGGCTTCGTCCAGCGCGACGGCGGTGCGCTGCATATCGCCCGATCCCGCCAGCCGCACGAAGCGATCGCGCAGATCGTCCTTCTGCAGCATGATGAAGGCGACGAAGACCAGCACCAGCGCCAGCGTCGCGAGCGGCTCGAGAAGCGGGCCGAGAATGCTTTGCGCCACGGCCCAGGGCGCCAGCCCCTGGCGGCGGATTACCACGGGGACGGGTTTTTCCTCCGGCACCGCGCCGGTCGGGGGCGCCGCCTGCTGCTCGCGGACGCCGGTAATCTGGTCGGCCAGGGCTTCGATGGTCTGGTTGATCCGCGCGATGGTTCCATCGGTCGAGCCCCGGATGGATTGGATCTTGTGGCCGATATTGGTCTGATAACGCGGAAGATCGGAGGCCAGGCCCGCAAATTGCGATCCGACGAACGCGCCCACCGCCGACAGGATGACCAACGCCATGGCCAGGCTGAGGAGCACGGCGGGAACATGGCCCAGCCGCAAATGGCGCAGCAGGCCCACCAGGGGGGCGATGGCGAAGGACATCAGAACCGCCAGCGCCAAGGGCATCAGCACCGGACGGCCGAAATAAAGCCCGCACACCACGATCACTGCGATCACGGCGGTCATGAATTTGGGCGTCAACGTGTCGGTCGCGGGAATCCGGGCTGGCATGGCGGCTCGTGCGGCGCTCCATCGCCGCACAGGCGCGGCGCGATTCCATTATAGCGCATGAAACCGCGCTTCGTTCAGGCCAAGCGGCGGAAGAAGCAGCTTGGTGCGCCGGTGTGGCAAGCCGGTCCCAGCTGGTCGACCTTCAGGAGCACCACATCGCCGTCGCAATCCACCAGCGCCTCGACCAGCCGCTGGGTATGGCCGCTGGTTTCGCCCTTGCGCCAGACCTTCTGGCGCGAGCGGGACCAGTAAGTCACGTCCTTGGACGCC
>JAFKFF010000425.1 GCA_017307315.1 Alphaproteobacteria bacterium | reverse complement strand
GTGGTCCGTACCCAGGTCTCGCCCCGGGAGATCCGCGTCGATCATGCCAATTGGCTGGGAGACGGCGCGATCTATCTCGACGATCCCGTAGCCGATGTCAGCGCGGACAATGATTGGAGCCAGGTCCGGGTCTGGAACGTCAAAACCGGCGGCTGGGGCACGCGGACCTATGCCGTGCAGGGCTTCATCGGGCCGGGATCGGCGGATTCCGCCCCTTCGCCCCTGGACGAAGATGATCTCGACCCCGCCCAGATCGCCCGCCTGGAGCTTGGAATAACCAAGTAAATCAAAAACTTGCATTAAAATTGCGGCCCCGGTTTGAACCCTGCCGCAGAAAAGCCTATTTTCCCGCCCCTTCGGCCGGTCTCTCGGTCCCTCAGCGGGTCAGACGCGTTTCATCACCATGAAAAGCCGCCGCTCCAATTTCAGCGCCTCGTGAATATCCAAGCGTCCGACCCCAACGATCCCGCCGCCGATCCGCTTGCGAGCCCCGCGCCCAAGCCGGCTGCTGCCCCGCCCGCTGGCGGCGGCACGCGCCGCAATCTGGGGCTGATGATGGGCGCGCTGGGCGTTGTGTTCGGCGATATCGGCACCAGCCCGCTTTATGCCTTGCGCCAGACCGTGCTCGCCACCGAAGGCGGCATTCCCAACCATGTCGCGGTCATGGGCTCGCTCTCGATGATCTTCTGGGCGCTTCTGATCGTGGTCACGTTGAAATACGTGACCATCATCATGCGCGCCGACAACAATGGCGAAGGCGGCACCCTGGCCTTGGCCGCCTTGGCGCACCGCTCGCCGGGCCTCAGCCGGCGGCTGAAATCCACCATCGGCGTGGGCGCGATCCTGGGCCTGGCGCTGTTCTATGGCGACGGGATGCTGACGCCGGCCATCACCGTGCTGTCGGCGGTGGAAGGCCTGGAGGTCGAAAGCAAGGCCTTCGCCCCCCTGGTGGTGCCGCTGACGCTCGCCATCCTGATCACCCTGTTCGCGTTCCAGAGCCGGGGCACCGCCAAGATCGGGCGGCTGTTCGGGCCGGTGATGCTGTTGTGGTTCCTGGTCCTGGCGGTGTTGGGCACCCTGTCGGTGATCAAGAATCCCGCCATCCTGACGGCGATCAATCCCTATTACGCCGTGCTTCTGTTCGCCGATGCCCCCTGGATCGCCTTCGTGTCGCTGGGCGCGGTGGTGCTGGCGGTGACCGGATGCGAGGCGCTTTACGCCGACATGGGTCATTTCGGCAAAAAGCCGATCCAGTACGCCTGGTACTTCATCGCCCTTCCCGCCCTGCTGCTGAACTATTTCGGCCAAGGCGCGGCCCTGCTGCGCGATCCCGACCTGGCGGGCGCGG
>JAFKFF010000044.1 GCA_017307315.1 Alphaproteobacteria bacterium | reverse complement strand
GCTTCAGAAGAAGCGGGCTGTCGCCCGTCAGGCGCCCACGCCACTCTTCCAGATAAGGGGCGATCTCGACGGCATCGGTGCTGAAACCGCCCGGCCCAGCGGCCGTTTTGAGGCGATCGAAAATCTCAGACATGCGGTGTCCTTGGTGCGGCGGCACGGCGCAGCCGGTCGTTGATGGCTTCGCCCAGACCGGTTTCCGGGATTGGCGCGACCGCGATCCGTGTGCCCTTTACGTCCAGTTCTCGCAGCATGGCGAAGAGGTTGGCGGCGGCTTCCTTGAGATCGCCGGCAGGGCTCAGATTGAGCGTGGCGCCGGGCGTGGGGCCGAAACCCAACAGCAGCTCGCCTTGGGCGGCATCCCGGACATCGAGCCTGAGCGGAGCGTCCGGCGCGTAATGGCTTTCCAGCTGTCCGGGGGAGCGGATGGTTTCGTCCGTCCGGCCCAGCGGCCCCGCCACCCCTTCGATGTCCAGCCGCGCGATGGCGCCCGGCCGCAACAGGACGGGCCTTTCACCATCAAAACCGATCACGGTGGATTCCAGGCCCAAGAAAGCCGGGCCGCCGTCGAGAATGAAGTCGACCTCGCTCGCAAGGCCTTCGGCCACATGCGCCGCAGTGGTGGGGCTGATCCGTCCGGAAGGGTTGGCGCTGGGCGCGGCGATGGGGAGTTGCGCTTCTTTTAGCAACGCGGCCGCGACCGGATGAGCCGGCACGCGCAGGGCGACCGTGTCGAGACCCGCGCTGACCAACTCCGACAGATCGGTGCCGGTTCGTCGCGGCAGAACCAGGGTCAGGGCGCCCGGCCAGAAATGCCTTGCCAGCCGTATCGCGGCTTCCGAGAAGTCCGCATGCCGTTCGGCTTCCGCCAGGCTGGCGATGTGAACGATCAGGGGATTGAAGCGCGGCCTTCCCTTGGCGGCGAAGATGCCCGCCACCGCCCTGCCGTTGCGGGCATCGGCGCCCAGGCCATAGACCGTCTCGGTGGGGAAGGCGACCAGCCGGCCATCGCGCAGCATCCGTGCCGCGCGGTCGATCGCTGCGGCATCGGCTGCCCTTGTTGTCTCCAATGCGCCTTCCATCCCGGCCTTTTAGCGGGTCGCCGCGGCCGTGTCAGCCATTCTTTGGAGATGGCGGCCCCGTTCTCAGCGGGACGGCCTTCCAACGCCCTCCGGCGTGACATCGGTGCCGGGCACCATGCGCTGCAGGATCTGATCCTTGCGGATCAGGCCGTGGTAGAAAAGCGCGGCACAGAGATGGCCGACCGCCAATCCGAACAGCAGAAAAGCCAAAATGATATGGCTGGGCGCGATGATGCCGACGGCCGCTTTCTTGGCGTCGGCGGACAGGCTGGCGACATAGAAAATCTTGGGCCAGGGAATTGCGCCGAATGCCAGGACCAGCGGCCAGTCCGGCAGCGACGCCAGCGCCCAGCCGATCAAAGGAACCAGGATCATCAGCGCGTACAGCGCGTAATGGGTGCCGCGCGCGAACATGCGCTTTGCGGGACTGAAATCGGCGGGAAGGGCGGGAATGGGATTCATCAGTCGCCAGCCCAGCCGCAGCAGGCTCAGCAGCAGAACCAGGATGCCGAGAGACTCATGCAGATTGACCACCAGGCCGCGCGTGGGATTTCCCCGCTCCAGGAAATTCACGAACCAGACGCCCAGCACCACATTCAGGATGATCAGTCCGGCGATGGTCCAGTGGAAGGTCATGGCGACAATGCCATAGCGGAGGGAATTATTCCTGGCGCTCACGCGAATGCCTCCTCGCAGGATCGCGAGCAGCATGACGGCGGCGTGCCGTTCCGGGCAATGGGTGCAAGGTCCGCCGGCGCGTAAATTTCGTGTAAAGTCGATGCGCCGACGCAGAGGATTTCCGATGTCCCTGAAGGGAAAAACATTGTTCATCACCGGTGCCAGCCGCGGCATCGGGCTTGCCATCGCGCTTAAGGCGGCGCGGGACGGCGCCAATATCGCGATTGCAGCAAAGACGACGGAAGCGAATGCCAAACTGCCGGGCACGATCTTTACCGCTGCGGCGGAGATCGAGCGGGCGGGCGGAAAGGCGCTCCCCCTGGCGTGCGATATCCGCTTCGAGGATCAGGTGGCCGAGGCCGTGGCCGCGACCGTAAGCCAATTCGGCGGCATCGACATCTGCGTCAACAATGCCAGCGCCATTTCCCTCACCGGAACCGTAGAGACCGAAATGAAGCGCTTCGATCTGATGAACCAGATCAACGGGCGCGGCACCTTTCTGGTTTCCAAACTCTGCATTCCGCACCTCCTCAAGGCGGGCAATCCACATGTGCTGGCGCTCTCACCGCCGCTCGACATGCAGGCGAAATGGTTTCGGGCTCACACGGCTTATTCGATGGCGAAATATGCGATGAGCATGTGCGTGCTGGGGATGGCGGCCGAATTTTCCGGTCGCATCGCGTTCAACGCTTTGTGGCCGCGCACGGCCATCGCCACTGCCGCGATCCAGCTGGCGGCGGGAAGCGGGGACGCCGTCCGCAATTGCCGCAAGCCCGAGATCGTGGCGGACGCGGCTCATGCCGTGTTCGAAAGACCCAAAAGCTTCACCGGCAATTTTCTGATCGACGATACGTTTCTGGCCGACAACGGCGTCACCGATTTCGACCAATATCGCGTCCCTCCATCCCAAGACCTGATCGCGGCTTTCTTCGTTCCGGATTCATCGGCGCCGCCGCCCGGAGTGAGCCTCAAGGCTTCGGCCTGAACATGCGCGCTTATCTGTCGGCGATCTTGTTGGGGACCTTGCTTGCCACGCCGGCAAAGGCCTTGCCGCTTCCCGACTGCGCCGGGCCTGTGGTGTCGGCGTCGGCGAAGATCCAGCATGTGGAAAGGGACGGCACCTTGGTCCTGCGTGATGGACGCCAGGCCGTTCTCGCGGGCTTGCGCCTGCCCGGCGCGGATGCACCGTCCAGCGCGGTGGCCGCGGCCGCGATCCAGGCGCTCAGCCGGCTTGTCCTGGAAGGTCCGCTGGTCCTGACGTCGAGCGCACCCCAGAAGGATCGTTACGGCCGCCTGCGGGTGCAGGCCTTCGGCAAGACCTGGCTCCAGACCGAATTGCTGGCACGGGGCCTGGCGCGCGCGTCCGTCGCGCCGGACCGGCAGGAATGCGCGCCGGATTTCTACGAAGCCGAAACTTCCGCCCGCGCCGCCAGACGGGGGCTCTGGACGTTGCCGCAATTCGCCGTTCGCGACGCCCTGTCCCTGTCGGCGCCAGCCGGAAGCTTCCAGCTGGTCGCTGGGCGCGTGATTGCTGTCGCCCGCCATGACGGCCGCGTGTTCCTGGATTTTCGCGCCGACTATCGCAAAGGTTTTTCGGCCACGATCGCCCCGGCGGATCGCAAGCCGTTCGACGTGATGGAGCCTCCGCTGGAGGAGCTTGTCGGACACCGGATTCGTCTGCGCGGGATCGTGGAGAGTTTCAGCGGGCGGCTGGAAATGGCGCTCTCCAGTCCTCGACAAGTTGAAATGCTGGATTGACACGGTAAGATTGTCTGGGGGCACAATGAATATAAAACCAGGATTTCTGTCGCTAATTTTCCTTTCAGCGCTCGCACCCGTGGCGCAGGCGCAGCCGAGCCCATTTCGCGAAGCTGAAGACAATCCCGTGGTGGATGCCAGGCTCGACCCATTGCTTGCCGCTCATGATTGGAGAGGTTTATCGCTTACATTGGGCGGCACGCCAACGGACCTCAAGACCACTGCCGGCGAAATGGATTGGCTTAAGCGAAAAGTCGATACCGGCGGAAATTTCCTGCTCGCCTATTTGTACGCGAGGGACCTCTGGATGCTCTCGCTTGCCGATCCTCAGTTTTTGAAATTGCGCAAGAACGCCGGTTTCATGGCCCTGTATGCAGTCGACCTGATCGCGGTGGATGGCACTGCCTGCGAAGATCGTACGGCGCCGGCACATCGCTTGGATCAGATGAGGGAACAATTGGCGCCTATTTTTCAGGATGTGCAGACTTTATCGAAAGATGAAAAAGTCGTTCTCGTAATGGGCGTGGCAGCCATGGAGCATCTGACGGCTCCGCGTCGGGAGCCGCATGACGATGCAGTCTGCCGTGGCGGCATGGCGGAAATCCAGGCGGGGCTCGCAGCCAATAATGTCAGCCCTCCCGAACAACTCCCTAACCGGATCGGCAGGACTGTCACTGTGACCGCGCCACCGGAATGGAAGCCTTCCTTTCGATCGGACGAAGATTACAAACCCGAGCAAAAGAAAACCGCTACGGCGATGGTGCCGCTGCTATTGGATATGATCGGAGTCAAAAAATAAAACGCCCGGCATTGCTGCCGGGCGTTTCTTGTCGGGACCTGTTTTAAGCAGCCTTCTTGGTCAGCATGCCTTCGACACGCTTGACCGCGGTCTGCTCGTCGGTGCGCTCCACCGCAGCGACTTCGCGCGCCATGCGGGCGAGGGCCTTTTCATAGAGTTGGCGCTCGGAATAGGACTGTTCCGGCTGGCCGCCGGCGCGATGCAGGTCGCGCACCACTTCGGCAATGGATACCAGATCGCCGGAATCGATCTTGGCTTCGTATTCCTGGGCGCGGCGCGACCACATGGTGCGCTTGATGCGGGCGCGGCCTTTCAGCGTGTTGAGCGCATTGCCGACCACTTCGGGAGAGGAGAGCTTGCGCATGCCCACCGCCTTGGCTTTCATGGTGGGGACGCGCAACGTCATCTTGTCCTTTTCGAACTCGATGATGAACAATTCCAGCTTCAGGCCGGCGACTTCCTGTTCCTCGATCCCGGCGACCTTGCCGACCCCGTGGGTGGGATAGACGACATGGTCGTTGGTCTTGAATTCATGTTTCTTGTTGGAATTGGCCGGGACCTTCTTGGCCGGCGCGGCCGCCTGTTTGGTGGCGGGGGCGTGCGTCTTGGCTGCGGTCATTTCGATTTCCGTTCGGTGATGGCGCGGAGATTGCGGTCGACATGATCATTTCATGACAATATGGCTGAAACGGGCCGGAGGGCTGCCGGCCTGCTCTGTCCGAAACTGCTGTGATCGCCGAAACCCTACCATTTGTTTGGGTAAAATGGAAGGAAAATCATACCAAACCGTTGAAAAGTCGTGATTCTTTGGAATCACGGCTCCAAAGTTCCCAAGTCCTTGATCCCCTGTCTCAAATTCGGACAGGCGGGCTCATGCCCAATGGCCTCAGGAGCCAGACCCCGGCTTGGGGCTGAAGAACTTTTCGAATTTATCAGGCACGCCTTGCCAGTCCTTGGCGTCCGCCGGGGCATCGCCCTTCTGACTGATATTGGGCCAGGTCTTGGCGTATTCGGCGTTGACGGACAGCCATTTCTCCAGCCCGGACTCGGTGTCGGCCTTGATCGCTTCGGGCGGGCATTCGGGCTCGCAGACGCCGCAATCGATGCATTCGTCCGGATTGATCACCAGCATGTTTTCGCCTTCGTAGAAGCAATCGACCGGACACACCTCGACGCAATCCATGAACTTGCACTTGATGCAGGCTTCGGTGACGACATAGGTCATAGGCGAGGCTCCAGTGGCGGCCGGTAAAACGCTAGGTGCATAAGACCGGGCGTCCCCGATGGCAAGCATTCAGTCCGCGACGATTTCGTACAGCCGCCGTGCCTCCGGCGCAGGTCCGCGCCTTTCGCCCAGCGCCAGAATCCGAAGCGCCAGAACATCGCCGCCCCTGCCCAGAGTAAGGATATCGCCCGGCCTGACGGTCTGGGCGGGCTTTTCCACCCGCACCCCGTTCAAACGCAACTTTCCGGCACCGGCGGCTGCCTGCGCCAGGGCGCGGGTTCGATAGAACCGCGCATGGAACAACCATTTGTCGATCCGCGCGCCGGTCATGACGCATCGTCGGTCATTTGACGAGCAGTTCTTTCAGCCCGGCGAAGGGCGAGTCCGGGGGCGGTGCTTTTTCCTGCGCGCGCCTGCGGGGTTGTTTTTCCCTGGCCTTGCGCCACACCGGCGCCTTGTCTGTCACTTCGGTCAATCGCCATCCCAGCGCAGCAAGAACGGCTTTGGCTTCTTCGTTGCCGGTTCCGAGCAAGGAAACCAGGCGGGGCAGCAAGCTCGCCGCATCGGCACCGCTGATGGCGGCCTTGTCCAGTTCGTCTTCCAGCCGCTCCAGCATGTCGAAGCGGATGGCGCGCCCGCCCACGACGGCGAAGCCGGCGGCATGGAGAAATGCTTTGGCTTCGCCGGTATGCGCAAAAGATGTCAGGCCTGGCGCGGGCGGGCCGGAGAATTGCGCCTGGCGCGCCCAGATGCTCCACAAGAGCGCCAGCAAGCCCGCCGCATCAGGGCGCAGCAGACGGGGCAGATAGACGGTGCGCCGTCCGAACCAAACCCCGAAAGGCTTGAGGGCGCGAAGGATGGGCCCCAGCTTTTCGGGCAACGCCAATGCCGCGCGGTCCAGCGCGCCGAAATTCTCCACCAGCTGATGCGCGAGCCCGCGCGCCTGCGCGGGAAGAGCCGTTTCGCTGCCGGCCTTCGCTTCCGCGGCGCGTGCCAGCGCCACCAACGGTTCCAGGCGCACCTCGATGCGCGCGCGCGTCCATTGTTCCAGCCGCATCTGGACGGCTTCGCGCGAAGCGCCTTTCAGCATGTCATCCGCTGCCAGCACGACCTGGGGCGCCAGCGGTGCATTGCCGGCGGCGAGGTGGCCGGCCATCGCGCCATCCCACCACAGCTTGCCATGCTCGCTGAGGCTGATGGCGCTATCGGGCGCAGCGTCCAGGGCTTGGGCGCGCGCCAGAAACTCGCTCTCCAATCCCCGCATCGCTACGGTTCGCGCCATGCGGGCGTGGAGCACATTGTTGGCTTCGCCGGCAGCGCGCGGGTCTGGGGTGAAGCGAAAACCGTCCAGCCGCCCGATGAGTTCGCCCGCGATCAGTACGCCGCCATCTTCTTCCAGCGCGACCTCGCCGGTTTCGTCCTCGCGCAGATACTTCATCAGCACCGAGGCCCGGCGGTCGATAAAGCGCTGGGTGAGCTGCTCGTGCAGCGCGTCGGAAAGCCGGTCTTCCACGGCGCGGGTTTCGCCCTGCCAATGGACGCCGTCCTTGGTCCAGCCGGGGCGATGCGCGGCATAGGTGAAGGTGCGGATCTGGGCGAGGCGTCCCGACAGGGTGGCGACATCGCCTTCCACCACATCGAGCCGCGCGATCTGGCGCGCCATCCAGTCATCGGGGATGTGCCCGCTCTCGTTCATCCGGAACAGATAGAGCGCGCGGATCATCCGGGCATGCTCGTCCGCCGACAATTTGCGGAAATCCGGCAGCTGGCAGACTTCCCAAAGACGCTGAACCGCCGCCCGGTTGGTGGTCAGCGCGTCAATTTCCCCATCGTTCGCCAGATGGTGCAACGCGATGGCGTCGGAAGCGGGGCGTGCCCGGCCCAGCCCGCGCTCGGGCGGCGGCGCATCCAGGCTCTCCAGCAACGCCGGAATGCTTTCGAACTGGAGAGCGGAATTGCGCCACTGCAAAACCTTCGCCGGATCGTAGCGGTGGCTTTCGACGCGGCTGACGATCTCCTCCTCGAAAGGTTCGCATGTGCCGGTGACGCCGAACGTCCCGTCATTCATGTAGCGCCCGGCGCGGCCCGCGATCTGGCCGATCTCCGCCGCCGTGAGAGACCGGAAGCCACGTCCATCGAATTTCTCGGCGCCCGCGAAGGCGACGTGGTCGACATCCATGTTGAGGCCCATGCCAATCGCGTCGGTGGCGACCAGGAAATCCACGTCGCCGGATTGATAGAGCGCCACCTGCGCATTGCGGGTGCGCGGCGACAGCGCGCCCAGCACCACCGCGGCGCCGCCGCGCTGGCGCCGCACGATCTCGGCGATGCCATAGACATCCTCGGCACTGAACCCCACCACGGCCGAACGGCGGGGAAGGCGGGTGAGCTTCTTCGCGCCGGTATAGGCAAGATCGGAAAAGCGCGGCCGGGTGATGAACCAGGTGCGGGGCACAAAGCGCTGGATGGCGCCGCGCATGCTTTCCGCGCCGAGGAAGAGGGTTTCCTCCGTTCCGCGGGCATGGAGAAGCCGGTCGGTGAAGACGTGGCCACGCTCCGGATCGGCGCAGAGCTGAATCTCGTCGATCACCAGACAGGCGACGGGAATCTCCAGCGGCATGTCTTCGACGGTGCAGACATAGAAGCGCGCCGCCT
>JAFKFF010000043.1:12642-20914 GCA_017307315.1 Alphaproteobacteria bacterium | reverse complement strand
GATCACGCCGAACACCCGCGCCATCCTGTGCGTGCACCAGATGGGCTTGCCCTGCGACCTGGCCGCCATCGTCGCGGTTGGCCGCAAGCATGGCCTGCCGGTGATCGAGGACGCCGCCTGCGGCGTGGGCAGCGAGATTCTGTGGCAGGGCGAATGGCAAAGGGTCGGCCGGCCGCATGGCGACATCGCCTGCTTCTCGTTCCACCCGCGCAAGATCATGAACACCGGCGATGGCGGCATGATCACCACCGACAATCCGGAGTGGGACGCCCGCTTCCGCCTGCTGCGCCAGCACGGCATGAGCGTTCCGGCATCGGTACGCCACGGCTCGGCCCAGGTGATCTTCGAATCCCATGTCGCGCTCGGCTACAATTATCGCATGACCGACATCCAGGCGGCGGTGGGACGCGAGCAGTTGAAGCGCCTGGTCGAGGTGGTGCCGCTGCGGCGCCAGAAGGCCGAACGCTATCGCGATTTGCTGTCGGGCAACGCCGATCCGACGCCGCCGACCGAACCGGCCTACGCCCGCAGCAACTTCCAGAGCTATTGTGTGCGCCTGCCCGAAGGGTGCGACCAGCGCACGGTGATGCAGACCATGCTGGAAAAAGGCGTCGCCACCCGCCGGGGGATCATGAATGCCCACCGCGAGCCGGTCTATTCCGGCGAAAAGCTGCGCCACCCTCTGCCGCATTCCGAAGCGGCGCAGGACGGCTGCATCCTCTTGCCGCTCTATGCGCAGATGACCGACCAGGACCAGGAGACGGTGGTGGCGGCGCTAAGGGCGGCCTGCGCGCGCTGACCGGCGGGAAGGAAGGGGGCGAGACGACATGAAAACGGTGGACATCGTTGTTCCCTGCTACAATTACGGCCGTTTCCTGCGCGGATGCGTAGAGAGCGTTCTGTCGCAACACGGCGTGGATGTCCGTGTACTGATCATCGACGACGGCTCGCCGGACGATACCCCGCAGATCGGCCGCGCGCTGGCGGCCGAGGACGCGCGGGTCGCTTACCGGCGTCACGAACCGAACCAGGGCTTCTTTCCCACCATCAACGAGGGCCTGTTCGACTGGGCCAGCGCGGACTATTGCCTGTTGCTGTCGGCCGACGATGCCCTGGCCCCCGGCGCCCTGGCCCGCGCCACGACCCTGATGGATGCGCACCCCGAAGTGGGCCTGGTCTACGGCCTGGGGATGATCCTCAAAGGCGAGACCGAACCGCACGGCGCGCCGCAGGCCCCCGGCGACTACAAGACCGACATCCTGCCCGGCGCCCGCTTCCTGGAATATTGTTGCGAAGTCGGCAATCCGGTGCCCACACCGACGGCCGTGCTGCGCACCGCCCTGCAGCACAGGATCGGCCGCTACAATCCCGACCTGCCGCATACCAGCGACTACGAGATGTGGATGCGCTGCGCCTTGCACGGCGATGTCGGCTTCGTGCATGCCGTCCAGGGCTATTATCGCGTGCACGGCGCGGCCATGAGCGCGCAGTATCTTGCTCTTCCCATCCGGGACATGGTCCAATGCCACCGGGCGGTAACGACGCTGCTCGCAAACGCAGGCGACCGGGTGCAAAGCCCCCAGCGGCTTCTGAAAAAGTCGCGCCAGAGCCGCACCGGCTCGGCGCTCTATCATGCGCATGCCCGGTTCGACGCGGGAGACATCGAGGGTGTGAAGGCGCTTGTCGCCTCCGCCGCCGAAGCGGGGTTTGACGTTTTCGGCACGTCCAGCGGCCTGCGTCTGAAAGCCGGGTTGCTCGCCGGCCCGCGCGTCTACCGAACCCTGATGGCGGGCGCCGATATTCTGCGCGGTCGAAAGCGCCGGTCGCCGCCGGGGCCACCGACCGCAGACCCGGACCGCGACGAGCAGGCGACCATTTTCGGAGGCTGGCCGCAATCGGCCCGAGACCGGGAGACGACGCCATGACCGGACCCGCGATCTCGGTCATCATGAGCGTCTACAACGGCGAGGCCCACCTCGCCGAAGCGGTCGAAAGCGTGCTGTCGCAGACATTCCGCGACTTCGAACTGGTCATCCTCGACGACGGCTCGACCGACAGGTCGCTGGAGATCGTGCGCGGCTATGCGGCCAAGGACAGCCGGGTCCGTCCGATCGCCCGCGAGAACAGGGGCCTGATCGCCAGCCTCAACCAGTTGATCGACGAGGCCAGGGCGCCGCTGCTGGCGCGCATGGACGCCGACGACCGCTGCCATGCGGAGCGGCTGGCCAAGCAATACGCCTTCCTCGCCGCCCATCCCGCCTGCGGTGTGGTCGGAAGCTGGACCAATCGCATGGGCGCGGACGGCAAGGTGTGGCCGGGCTCCGTCTACAAATTCCCCATCACCCCCGCCGAGGTGCGGGCCGCCATCGGCTACCGGAGCATCCTCGCGCATCCCACCGTCATGTACAGGCGGGACGTCGTGCGCCAGGCCCACGGCTACCACCCCGCCTTCAAGCATGTGGAGGACTTCGACCTCTGGCTGCGGATAGCCGACATCACCGAGATCAGCAACATTCCCGAGCCTCTGTTGATGTACCGGACCCACGACGATCAGATCTCCAGCCGGCATCTGTTGGAGCAGCGGATCAACGTCGGCATCTCGCTTCACGCCTGGAGGATGCGGCAGGAAGGATGGCCGGACCCCACCGCCGGCGTCGACCGCTTGCCGCGCTTGGGCGAGATCGACGCCTTCTTCGGGCGGGCCGGGATCGAGAAGAATATCCTGGACTGGGTCGTGCCGGGCATCCTGTACTCCAAGCGCGCGCTCACGAACGGCGGCGTCGCCGCCATCCGCGGCTACCTGGAGCTCGGCGGCAACCGGACCGGCATCTGGCGGACGGTGGCGCGCCTGGCGATTGTTTTCGGCGAGTGGAAAGCGGCCGCCACCTTGGCCAGCGCCCTGATCAAGACCGGCCTCGCCTCCCGCCCGAAACCCGGCGCCGGCGAAACCCAACAGCCCCTGCCCATCCCATAACGGAGCCCCTTCATGCCGATCGCCGACAGCGTAAAGCTTGGCGCCAAGGTCATCATCCACCACCGCGACCTGGTGAATCTGTACGGTTGCACGGTGGGCGACGACAGCCGCATCGGCGCCTTCGTCGAGATCCAGAAGAACGCCTCGGTCGGGGCGCGCTGCAAGATTTCCTCGCACACCTTCATCTGCGAAGGCGTGCACATCGAGGACGAGGTGTTCATCGGCCACGGCGTGATGTTCACCAACGACCGCCGGCCGCGCGCCGCCAACGCCGACGGCAGCCCGCAGAGCGAGGCTGACTGGTCGGTCGAGAAAACTTATATTCGCAAAGGCGCCTCGATCGGCTCCAATGCGACGATCATCTCGGGCGTGACCGTCGGCGAGCGGGCGCTGGTCGGGGCGGGTGCGGTGGTGACCAAGGACGTGCCCCCCGGTGCGGTGGTCGCCGGCGTGCCGGCCCGCATCATCGCGCGCGACGCCGGCTGAATGCGCGGGGCCGCTCGAGCCAAGATCGGGATGCGGGGAACGGGATGACCGGCACCGCGCCGCGCGAGCGGTTTCTCCTCCTGGACGGTCTGCGGGGCGCCGCGGCGCTCGCGGTCATCACCGATCATGTGCCCTCGGCCCTTTCCAATTTGCTGCCCGGCCGCTATCTCGCCGTCGATTTCTTTTTCGCCCTGAGCGGCTTCATCCTCGCGCACGTCTACGGACCGCGCCTCGCCGCCGGCTTGACACCGGCGCAGTTCCTGCGCGGCCGCGTGATCCGGCTCTACCCGCTCTATATCGCCGCCACCCTGGCCGGCGCGCTCCTAGCGGCGTTCAAGGCCGTCCGCGGCTGGCCCGACATCGGTTTGGCGCATGTCGCGGTCTCCACGCTCCTGAACGCGGTCTATCTGCCCGTTCCGCAGAGCCTGTCGGTTGCCAACTGGGGGCCGTTCCCGTTCGATGGTCCGGCCTGGTCGCTGTTCTTCGAGCTCGCGGTGAACATCGTCTTCGCCCTGATCGCGCTTCGGCTGACGACGCGCGTCAACGCGATCCTGTTGGCGTTCGCCGCCGGCGCGCTGGTGTTCACCGCCTTCACCTTCGGCAAGCTCGATGGCGGCTTCGCCTACGAGAATTTCTGGGCCGGGCTCCCGCGCGTGGCTTACGCCTTCTTCGCGGGCGTGCTGGTCTACAGGCTGCGCGAGACCTGGCGCATGCCGGCCCTGCCGCCCTGGGCGGCGCTGGCGTTGCTGTTCGCCATTCTGGCGATGCCGGCCGGCGGGATTCTGCGGCCGGCCTGGGACGCGTTCGCCGCGATCGCCCTGATGCCGCTGCTGATCGCCTGCTGCGCCAATTCCAGGGTCGGCGGAACGGCGGCGCGCGCCTGCGCGACGGCCGGTGCGCTCTCCTACGGCTTCTATGTCTTCCAGGCGGTGGTCATCGCCTGGTACGACACGCTGTTCGCGAGCGCAGCCCGGTCGGGGCTGGTCCGGACCGCAGCGATTGCGGGCATCACCCTCCTGGTTGTGATCCTGGCGCGCGCCTTTTATGAAGCGCCGGCACGGCGCGCGCTGCGGTTCCTCCCGGCACGCGTCGTGGAAACCGAAGGAGCGTCATCGTGATCCGCAACGCCATCAAGCGCGTAATCCCGGCGCCCCTGCGGCGCTTCGTCCGCGATCCGCGCCGCCGGGCGGAAGCGGCCGAGGCGCGTCTCTTCCTGGAGCGGCACACTCTCGCCAGCTGGCCCCGGCGCGGCGAACGGCGCACCGGCCGCATTCTTTGCTACCACTCCATCGGGCAACGCGAATTCGGGGTGAACGACGTCAGCCCGGCGCGCTTCCGCCGCCACATCGAACTGGCGTTGGCGGCGGGCTATCGCTTCGTGCCCCCTTCGGAGATTGCCCGGACCGGCGGCGGGCCGAAGGACCTGGCGATCAGCTTCGACGACGGCCTCAAGAGCGTGCTGACCGAAGCCGCCCCGATCCTGCGGGCGCACGGCATTGCCTATGCGGTGTTCGCCGTCTCCAGCTGGAGCGACAGGAAGCACCCATGGTACCTCGACCGCGCCCTCGGCTGGGGCGAATTGGAGCTTTTGCTGCGGGACGGGGCGGAGGTGGGCAGCCATTCGGTCAGCCATCCCGACTTCACCCGGATCGGCCATCAACAGGCGGTCGACGAACTCTGCGCCTCGCGCGAGACGATCCGCCAGCGGCTCGGCTTCGCGCCGGATGCCTTCGCCATCCCGTACGGCCAATCCATGAACTGGCCGGCGGCCTGCGCGCAGAGCGCGCGCGAGGCCGGCTATCAGCTGATCTATGCCCAGGCCGAGGACACCCGCCCGAAGGGGACGGTGGCGCGCACCTTCGTCACCAAGCATGACAGCGACCGCATCTTCAGGGCGCTGCTCGCGGGAAGCTACGACCGCTGGGAGGAGTGGTTCTAGGGCGTGAGACGATCCGATGGGATCGGATCATGCTCTAAGGCTTGGCCGTCCGCATCAAGCCTTGCAGGCGCACCAGGATGCGCCCCAGCGTCGTGCGGCGCAGGATCCTCTCCCAGGTATAGTTCAACCTCAGGGCATAGCAGGCGTAGTTGACGGCACGCTGGAACAGCTTGGACGCGCGCCGGTCTGCGGGCGCCGCGTCGCGCCAGGGTGTGCGCCGAAGATATTGCCAGTAGAGGTCCTTGTGCGGCGTCGGCATCACCCACAGCCAGGGCTTGCGCACGGTCGTGAAGTGCAGGATGCCCGGATTGCGCATGGAGCGTTCGACCGCTTCGGGGTCCGAAGGCGTCTCGCCGCGCGGCAGGCGCCACAGGCGCGTCTGTACGTTCCAGCGATAGTCGATGATTTTTATCTCTTCGGCGAATAAGGCGTTGACCGCGTCTTGGTCATGGTATTCGAGCCGGTCGCCCATCTGTTCGATATAGGCGGACAGGCGCTCCAGCGCCGCCATGGACCGCCAGCGGGCGAGGTTGAGCAGCAGCACGCCGCCATTGACATAGGGCGCCTGCGACGACAGGCCGAGCGCCCCGCGCCTGTCCTGACCGAAGGGATCGGGCACCGCGGCCAGGATATTGTCGCCAAGCTCGACCTCCCACAGCGGGCCGAGATCGGCCAGCACCAGCAGATCGGCGTCGAGATAAAGGATCCGGTCGATCGGGGCCGGCAGCACATCGGCGGCGAACAGCCTGATATAAGTGTCGCGCGTGATATGGTGCGAGGTATGCCACCGCGCATCCTGGGCCCATTCGAAGCCATGGACCACGAGCCGGGCGTTCGCGAAGCTCTCGATGGTCGCGGCGAGCATCTGTTCTCGTGCTGCGTCGCGGCGGCTGGTGATCAGATGGATCTCCACGGCATGGGCACGATTGTGCTCCAGCAGCGAGACCAGCGTCGCCGCCATGTGCTGGAAATAGCCGGGGTCGCAGCAGAACAACACGCGGATGGGCGTGGAAGAGCCGCCAGGCTTCTGCGGAACCAGGCTCGCGGGAGCGAGCGCGGCGCTCATGAGCGAACCTTCATGGGCGGCCACGACCGCCTTCCAACGCATTCATCGAAGTTCGACCCCCGGCTCTGGCGCGTACCGTAACATGGCGCCCCATGCTGCGGCCACAATCAAGTGGCAAAGCGCACCGGCGGGTGTCATATGCGGTCCTATAGCTAAGCGTTAGTATTACCGGCGGTACGGTGTCGCCTCCCGGCCGAGAAACCTTTATGCACGGGCGGCGAAACCACCTTCTCCTGCACGATCTGGCGACCCAAGGTCGGCCGCCTTCGACCGAAGCGACCGAAGCCCGTGCGCCACATCGCCCACGCCATGGACTGATTTAGAATGAAGCCCCCTTTCCGCTGCTGCGACCGTTAACCGGCATGGCCCTGAAGCGCCGCATATCCGTCGTCGTGCCCACCTTCGATCGTCCGGCGATGCTGCGCGAAGCCCTTGCCAGCATCCGCGCGCTCGAGCGCTCGGACTGCGGCGCCACGTTCGAGATCGTGGTCGGCGACAATGGATTGAAGGACGGGAACCGCCTGATCTGCCAGGACTTCGACGCGGTCTACGTTCCCGCCCCGGGACGGGGCGTCTCCTATGCGCGCAACGCCGCCATGGCCGCGGCGACCGGCGATTACATCACCTTCCTGGACGATGACGACGTCTGGCTTCCCGGGCATATCGGGCCGCATCTGGCGCATCTGGACGCCCATCCCGAACACGGCGCGGCGTTCGGCCAGGCCATCTATACCGATCCCGACCTCAACCCCGCCAGCGATCCCTGGCCCGCGGACCCGGGCAGCGGCGACGACCTGGCGCGCAACCTGCTCAGCGGCCTGTTCCCACAGATCGGCACGGTGGTCGCGCGCCGCTCGGCGGCCGACCAGATCGGCTATTTCGATACACAGCTGATCGGTGGCCAGGACCTGGACTGGCTGCTGCGCCTGGCCACCAAGAACCGGCTCGGCTTCGTCAAGGTCCCCTGCATCTTGTTCCGCGGCCGCGCGTCCGGCACGTACGACGCCCTCCAGCGGATGCGCATAGGCTTCGATCGCCAGGTGTTCCTGCGCCACGGCCTGCCCATCGCCCTGCGCCTGTGGAAGTCGCCGCTGGACATGATCCGCGCCTATCACAAGACGCTTTTCCACTATTACCAGTACTTCGAGGCCCAGGCGCTCCGGCGCGCCAAGGATGGGACCCCGGCCGAGGTCGTCCGGGCCCTGGTGACGCCGGCGCTCTATCTGCCCCTCTTGCTGTTTCCCGAGATCGTCCGCAACACCCGCCTGCGCGCCGCCCTGCTCGCTGCCACCCGCCGCTGGCTCGGAAGGAAGGAAGCCGAAAGCGGGTCTTGATCGCCCGCGCCTCGCGCGCGAGCCGTGCCGAACCTAGCGCTTCGCTGGCGCCGGAATTGGCGCGCCGGAAGACGCCTCTCTGTCCGCCAGCCTCTGTCGAAAGATTCCTTCTATTCTTGCGAAAGATGCGGTGACGCCCGAAGCCCTAACGGCTCGCGTCTTCGCTCGCATCGCGAACCGCCAACGTCCGGGCCATGGCGGCGAACACGCTTTGCCAATCGCCCGCGACCGGCTGGCGAAACAGCCGGAGGCTGGGATACCAGGGACTGTCGTCGCGGCCGACAAGCCAGCGCCATTCGGCGGCATGCTTCAATGCAATCCAGGCCGGTCTTCCCAATGCGCCCGCCAGATGCGCGATAGCGGTATCGCAAGTGATGACAAGATCGAGCGCCGCGATCGCGGCGGCGGTCTCGGCGAAATCGCCCGCCTCATAGGCCGGGCCCAATTCCTCGACGCGCATGCCAGGCGGCAAC